>CAYNMO010000084.1:10027-10375 GCA_964398155.1 uncultured Actinomycetota bacterium
TCAATCATAATAGCAGCATTTATTCCGATTTATACACTTTACTTAAAAAAAGGAGACAAAAAGGAAATAAATGATTTCGTAAGCTCAGTGACCAATATTTTTATTCTGATATTTTTAATAATCTCAATTCTTATTTTTATTTTTTCCACTCCCATAGGTTTGCTGTTATCAAAAATTTCAGGGAATAATATGGATATTGCCGGATTTGCTTTAATGAACAGAATAATGATTTTTTCTCTTGTCGTTATGAGTATTTCCGGTTTAATTACAAGTGTCTTAAACAGCCATAATATCTTCGCTGTCTCTGCGGTTGCGCCTATAGTGATGAATGTAATTTCAATTATTTTT
>CAYNMO010000085.1:0-4968 GCA_964398155.1 uncultured Actinomycetota bacterium
TCGGGTCATAGCTTTTTCTTCAATATATCGGATGCTTCCGTCTGAAGAGGCGTTGTCAAAAATAATAATTTCATAAAAAAAGTCGTCCTGATCTTCATCAATAAGTTTGAAACTTTCCAGCAAGTTTTTTATAAAATCCAGGCTGTTATAATTTACTATTACAAAGCTTATTTCTGTCATTTGATTTTGGTATTTAATATATTTACCTTATTTTGATTGTTTTTATATCAGAACAGACGCTGTTTATTATATCTGTCAGATTCTTTTCAAAAACTTCATTTGAAAACATTTTTGCATCTTTTTTGGCGGTTTCCATCATGCTGACAAGCTTCTCAGGATTTTTTATTGCCTCAAGGGTTTTTTCTTTAAGCTCATTAAAATCCTCAAACATAAATCCGTTTTCTGCTTCTCTTACGATTTCTTTCTGGCCGCCTTTGTTTATCACAACAGGAATGCAGCCTGCGGCCATTGCCTCAACTGTTGTAATGCCAAAATGTTCAAACTTCTCAGGGTGTTTATTTTCATCTTCACCAAAACCGGCTGCATGCCAGAATATTTCTGCCTTTGCAAAAGTTTCCAGCAGATCTCTCCATTCAATATTTGGAAGTATCTTTATCGGGTATCCTTTTGAAATATCTCTGATTTTATCGACATATTCAAGGTGGGCTTTCCTGTTTTCAAGGCCACCGACAAGCAGCAGTTCGTAGCCCTTCATTTCAACAGGATGCTCATTGCAGAGGCTTATAAATACTTCGGCAAGTTCCAGCTGTTTTTTATTATGATGTTCAGGGAAAAACCGACCGACACTTAAAATTATTTTTTCCTTTTTTTTGCTGTAAAAATTTTCAGTATCCACCGGAGGAAACAATATAGTACTTTCCTTTTGCCAGAGTTTTTTAACCCAGTACTCTGAGTACTTTGATATTGAAATTATTTTCTGGTAGCTGTCAAGAAATTTGAATTTTATCGGATAAGTTACAAGAAATAATGGAATGAAGCCAATTATTTTTAAAACAATTTTTTTTAGTGCGCTTGTTTTGTTGCAATCATAAATTACAGCACCAAGCGTTCTTGAATCCATGACATCTTTATTTAATTCAGAGGGGACAAAAGTATCAGAAGTAACAATTACCATATTGCCGCTCTCCGCAGACAAAGGAACTTCAAGATTTATTTTTTCATCGGCTGCCAGCACAAATTTTTTTTCAAAAAAAAGCCCGTCTTTGTTTTTTATCTCAAAATCAGCATTTTCTTCATTTATATCAAAACCTTCTTTTCCGCTTGAAAATACTTTTACAGTCATATTCATTCTGCTTATCCTGGAGGCAGAAGGATTTTTAAAACCGAGGACAAGTTTTCCAAAATAAATATTTGAAAAGCTGAAATCTTTTATTTTAAATACAACTCTTCCTGAGCTCCAGCTTCCCCTTTTAAGCATAAATCTTTTAATATCGTATAAACCTTCTATTACTTCTACAAAGCTTGAGCTTTCAATCATGCCGGATGCAATTTTAAAAAGCCATGCAGCCATTCTTCTAAAAAATAACAAAAGAAACCTGTGGATTAATTTAAAATCCGCATTAAACGGAGTTGGGAAATAACACAGATAAATATTGTACTTTGCGCTCGCAGTAAGAGAGCTTAAATAAGTTGTATTTATAAAAATATCATATTCGCCTGTTATCCCGGAGGCATAATCATCAGAAATAAAGGGAAATATTTTAAGACTTACTTTGTCAAGATCAAGATTTAGCCTCTCGGATACTTCTTTAAGATTACTATGTATGTCTGTCAGAAGATCAACTGAGGCTTCCGGAATTTTTTTGGAAAGAATCTCAGCCATTTTACAGCTGTATCTTTCTCCGCCCCCTAATGTATTAAGATATCTGTCGTAAATGCCTATTTTAAGCATCGCTCATGCATTCCTTTGCTATTTTTTAATTTTATTGCCAAAAAATATACTGCAATTTTTTATAATTCTTGAAATTTTTATTATTAAAAATCCTGCTGCCATCCTTTTATGCTTTTATCGGTCATACTGGAGCTTGTCCTTATTTTAAATCTTTTCCCGAAATGCAGAACCATGATAATAAAAAATTCAAAAAAGATTTTAATTCTTATTAAAATATCGGGCCTGTCCAGCTTCCGCCCCTTTGCTTTTGCAGCAGCAAGATATAGTAAATTTATTAATGCTGAAGCGCAGAAACTTAAATAATTTTTTAAAAAGCCGGAAAACCAGCAGCATCTGTATATCATTAAAAGCCTGTTCCTTAGTACATGGTAAGTAAAACTACGAGACCACTCCTCGCCTGACCCGCAATGAAAATGCCTTGCAACTGACCCTGGGACAGCAAAAAATTTCCAGCCTTTAAGTGCTGATCTCCAGAATAAATCAATATCCTCATAATATGTGAAAAATTTTTCATCAAAAAGCCCGGTTTCCATGACAAGCTTTTTATTTAAAATAAAACTCGAACCCGGAAGTGCAAAGACTTCAAAAGACTGTTGCAGTGTGCCGTCGTCAACACATTCATAATTAATTTCTCTTGCATAAAATGATTTGTTTATCATGCTGCCACAGCTGTTTACAATATTCTGGCAGAGGCTGTACTTTTCGGCTGGAATCTTTATCACTGTCTTAACAAAATTTGTTGAATTTTGAGCATCTCTGGTGATTTTATCAGTATCTGTATCTTCATCGGCAAAACTTTTGTTTTCCTTAAAACTTTTTACGCTGCCAGAGTCATCTGCCTCATCGCTTTCGAGTTCGAAATGATCCTGCACCCTGGTGTTTTCTTTTCCGCCGCTATCCTCAGCTGCAATATTTTTTAATCTGTCAGTATATTCTGACATAGAACTTTTAGCTTCACCCAAAAAACCAGCACTGGTATTTTTAACATCACACTGTCGGCTTCTGCCTTTGGCATCAAAAAAAGAAAACCCCAAAGTTTCACCGGAATTGTCATTTTCAACTGATACTTTGAGATTAGCGCCAGGTTTCACAAAAGAAACCATAAGCTCAATCTCCATATCAGTGCCCATATCAGCTACAGGAACTCTGACAATGGCATTATTTCTGACTTTCCTTATAATGTTTCTATCATCATCTCTTCCAAAATCACTAAACCCAGAGGAGTATTTAAAGCTTTTATTGGCAAATGCATAAAGAATTTGTTTGTAATCGTCCCGGCCATCTGAATCATTTTGTGAAAATTCGTCACTGCCCGTATTTATTTTGAGGTCCTTTATCAGAGCGTGAAATTCATTGGCACTTTCATTTCGCAAGTCTTCCCGGATTATGTCTTCAAAGGATATTTTTAAAGTCAGATACTTAAAGTAGAACAAAACTTTAGAACCTGCTCCGCCCACTTTAATGTTTTGCGCTTCTTTTTCTTTCAATGCGTATGTCAGACTTGAGAGCCAGTCTTTTTCAACTGCACAGTCATTGTTTATGAAAGCAATATAGTCACCCTTAGCCGCTTTGGCACCTTCATTGTTACCGCCCGCAAAACCAAGATTTTTATTTATTTCAAGAATTTCAACAAAAGGGTAATTATTTTTGACGTAAGAAACCGAGCCATCGGACGAGCAGTTATCAACCATGATAACCTGGAGTTTTTCCTGTGGATAATCAAGACTGGAAATTGAATCAAATAAAGTTTTCAAAAAAAATATGCCGTTAAAATTAACAGTTACAACAGATACAAAAGGTGGTGGAGAATCTTTCATTAATACCTTTCAATAAAACAATTACTATTTGGCTTTAAAATCATCACATTCAAACTTTTGATAATTTCCTCTAAAAACAAATTAAATTTACCAAGCGTCTGCTTCACTAAGGCAGCATCTGCGCATTGCAGATGTCCCAAATTATTCCAATACTTTAAGGCCATATATAGTATGTACCCGAGTTAACACGGATACTCTGATTAATTTTTCCTTGCCAGATAATATCTGTTAGATACCTGAAGTCCTAAAATTGTATCGATATTTTCAAAATCCCTGCAAAGAAGCTCGATTTTGCCATCGACATCCATTTCTTCGCCGGTTTCCATTTTTACTGTTCCGAGAATATCTTTTAATTCCTTGATGTCGTATCCGAGATTTTTTACTTCTGAATCGATTTGCTTGAAGATATTAAAATAAATGAGCATAAGTCTTTCCCTGTTTTTCCTGTTAAGCTCGTTTATTTCAGAATTAATCTGAAGATGTATATTATTATTTATGGATTTCATGACTTCATTAAAGCTCTTTCTGATATTTTCAAAATACAGGCTGGTAAGAAGATAGAAATATTTCTTCAGTTTGCTCTTAAGTGATCTGTCCATATTGAGCTCCTGTGAACTTAAAATATCGAATTTACTAAGAAGTTTAAGCTCCTTAAAATTATCCAGCTTTAGCTTGATGTCAAACAGCTCAAATAATTCATTTTTACCGTATATCTCCCCTATTTCTGAAAAAGATTTTGCAAGCCCCGAGTCCGTTTCGTACTTTTCGTAGACTCCTTTTTCAAGTATTTCAAAGCCGATATTTTTCAGGATATACTCTATTGTAAAATTATCTATTGTCTCTGAATCATCGAAAGATGTTCCGCTTAAATTAACAAGCTTTGAAAGACCTTTTCTTTCGGGTATTGAAATAAACAGCACCCCGTCACTTTTAAGTCTCATATTTATGATATTTACGAATTCATAAAAGAACTTTGCAGTTATTCCGACAAATGCATTATTTACGATGGCAACATCAAAATTTGTTCTTTTTAGTATTGCATTTTTAATGTTTGACTGAATTTCATAATCATACTGTTCTTTCTTCTTGTTCTTTGCGTCTTCGCTTATTTCAATAAAAAACACCTTTCCGAGCTCTTTCTCATCAATATACTGCGAATCTCTGAATTTATTTCCGGTAATAAATAATGCGTTGGTGATGCCATCCATATTCTCCTTGACAACATCAATCATTTTCCTG
>CAYNMO010000085.1:4978-8095 GCA_964398155.1 uncultured Actinomycetota bacterium
TCATTATTTCCATTAATTTTTTCTTGTCTGATGCGTAATCTGCTCTAATGCAGTATTCGATCAGAGGTTTTGCTGCGTTGGCCCAGGTAAAAACAGGAGCTATCTTCTGCAGGTTTCTTTTATATATTTCCCTGAGACTTTTGTTTGAGAGAATGCTCTCCATAACCCTGGCAAGGTTTTGAGCATTTTCATACTTTACTACTTCGCCAATGTTTTCTTCCTTAACAAGCTTTGCTATGGAATCTCCTTCGGTGGTGATAATAGGCAGCCTTGCCCAGATATAGTCCATTGCCCTTGTTCTGTATGAAAATTCAGTTTCTATTCTTTTCTGGTGAATAGACAGACCGAGATCTGATTCAAGAAGAAAATTTTGTCTTAGTTCATAGGGCGTCCATTCGTTAAAGAACACATATTCATCCAGAAGATCAAGCTCTTTGCTTAAGTTTATAGCTTCAATACATTTCTGCATTTCAGGAAGTTTGGGGTCAGGATGTTTTATTCCTATAAATACCAGCTTTATATCTGTCCTGTGTCGGGAAAGCTCCCATACCGCTTTGATTGCTGTAAGAGGATCAAGCCAGTTCCAGATACCCCCGCCCCAAAGCATTATTTTGTCCTCTGATTTAATCTTGGGGAAAACAGTTCTAATCATTTCTTTGTTATGCTCAGGTATTTCGGATGGGATACCGAATGGCACTACGTCAATAATGTTTCTAAAAGAGCTGTCATCGTCATAATTATAAGGATTTACTCTTCCCAGAGCAGTCAACATTCCTATCCAGTAATCTCTCTGCTTCTCGCTGGCACAAATAAAATAGTCACCTATTGAAAGCTGCATATTTAAGATATTAAGATTATTTTTATCTATTCTTATTCTTTCTCCAAGATTTTCATTGCGATACATTTCAAGGCTTTCAAGATTGAAGGGATTATACAAATCAACAACTATCTTGCCTCTGAAATTTCTAAGGAAAGGGAAATAATAAAGAAGATGGCCCTGTATTAAAATAATCTCAGTCGTTTCAACACTTTTCTGGAGAGTCTTAAAATTACCCGTCTCATAAATAAGGGTTTTAAATCCAGGCGTATCAATATCTATTTTGCTTGGCGATGCCAAAGTAACATCACAGTAATTTGCAAGAATTTTTGCCAGCTCATAAAATCTTATTCCAGGTCCTGCCATATTCTGACCAATCAAGTCGTGACTTATAAGCAGTATTTTCTTTCTGCCGCTTAAGTCTTCGGAAATTTCTACTCTTTCCATTAAAACTCCTGTTTCCTTTTAAAAGTTACTATTTTAAAATTTGTCTTATACTTTTTTTATTTTAAAAAGAGCAGTTATCTTTTTTTTGAACTTACAAATAAAATCATCTTTTATAAAAACTGACCCTGATTTTAAGTAATGTCTTTAAATTTAACCACTCGGACTCTAATAATAGATTAAAATCAAACTAATTTAAATAAGCATGTTTAAATTGTTTATGGCAAAATTATAAAAATGGCTTTAATGGCAGCACTGTTTCTAAAATTTTTTTACTAAATACTGCCCTTGTTTAAGATAATTTTTTTTACTGCTGCAATTCTTATAATGTTTATGATTTTTATTATCATGTAACATGGACAAAAAAGCCAACTAAAAAGATAGACCCTCACCATAGACATTGAATATTTTTTGGCTGCACCTGACTTTAGCCACAAAATCTCGCTTTTAAAAAATATTTTTAAAATATTTAAGAAGCCTGAATTAATAACTGCACATCTGATTCTGTTTTTATGATAAAAATAATAAAAATTTTTAGTAAACTTTCCAGTGGAAGCTCCTTCAAAATGTCTGGCAAAAGCCCGGGGGTTTACAATAACCTTAAGGCCTGCTCTTTTTATTTTAAGACAGTAGTCAAGCTCCTCAAAATATGCCGGTCTGTATCCCACGTCAAATCCGCCAAGTTTTTTAAATAGAGGCATTTCTGTGGCAAAAAGAGCTCCGGTTACGTAATCAGCATTTATCAGATATGACTCCCTGTTTTGATATTCTTCCCGGCCGCTGATAATACTTTCCATATTGATTCCGTCTTTGCCTTTGATATGGGTAGTTATAAAATTAAAATCTATTCTGCCTCCAAGATGGGAAATGGTGTTTTTGCTGTAGTCAAGAATCATCCCGCCGGCAACTCCAACTCTGTGAGAAGCATTTTTATCCTGAGATTCAAAAGTATCAATCAGATTAACCAGAGTGTTTTCATCAAGAACCATGTCCGGATTTAAAAGTATGAGATATCTGAAGCTTTGCGAACCCAGCTTGTTTTTATTTAATAAATTAAATACTCCGTAATTTATTGCACCTGAAAAACCAATATTTTTCTTCATGCTTACCAGCTTGAAATTTAATGAAGAAATCCTGCTCTCAGCATTTTTATACTCCTTTATTCTTTCCAAGGTCAAATCGCTTGATTTATTATCAATAACCAGCAAAAAATAATTTTTAAAATTCTGGCTTGCAATAGAAAAAAGACACTTTTCTATAAAATTTTCACTATTATAAGTAACTACTATTATTAGAGCGGCATTTTCCATTTGTATTTTATTTTACTTTAAATACCATAATATGAATATTAACTTTATTGAGGCAGTCTCTGCACATATTGTCTGTCCAGAATCTTTCTGATGATATAATATTGCACCCAGTTTGCAAAAATATTTTAATTTTGAAAAATATTTTTTTAAAATAGTTTTCTTTTTGCAGCTTTTAAATAAGCAAAAGATCTGTGCATGACATTTTTCTGAACAAGAGCTTCAAGCTCTTTTATCCTTTCATCCTTGCCTGATATCATCAGCATCTGGTTTTTGACAATGCTGCTGCAATTTTTGAGAGCTTCCTCTTTTTCAAAAAAAATCTTTTTTTCTTCGAACTTGTCAGGCGCAAAACCCGGATTTTCTACCCACTTTAACGCTTCCTGCATGGTGCTTTTAAAGTTAAAATACTGCCTTCCATATATTTTCCCTTTTTGTCCGGTACTTACTGCTTCGCTCTTATTTTCAGATAAATAAATTAGTTTTCTGGCAAGGTCTTCTGTGTCATGGGCTTTAAAAGTATACCCTTTTTTTTGAGTTTCCATTATT
>CAYNMO010000085.1:8105-10212 GCA_964398155.1 uncultured Actinomycetota bacterium
TCCATTATTTCTGTAAGCTCACAGACATTTGAGGACAGCACACAAAGCCCCGCTCTCATCCAGTCTAAAATCCTGTTTTTGCTGCCAAGCCTTACTTCGTATATATCCTTGTCTATGTTAACGCCAATATCAGCTTCAAAATAATAATTTGGGACATCTCTTCCATCTATCCAGCCATTCATTATGAAATTTGATTTAAAATCACCGCTATTAATAAGCCCTAGAAAATGGGGGTAGGTCTTTATGTCCTGTTCCGGTATTTCTCCACCGGTTGACACAAACTTTATTTTGGAATTTTTCGACATTGCTTTAATTAATCCGGCATACAGAGTGTCCGTGTCAGTCCAAGTATTATATCCGCCCGTCCATAAAACCACGAAATCGTCATCTTTAATGCCCCGAAAACCTCTTAATACCTTTTTTTCATGAATAAAGTCATCATCGGGCATACCACAGGGTATTACTCTTGAAAAGTCATAACCGGATGTAAACATATTAAGCCTGCCTGCCGCTCCAAGCTCTCCGGTTAAAGCATGGGACTGCCTCCCGGAAACACAGGAGAAAATATCTGCAGATGTCAGGATGTTAAATTCACTGTTCCAGTAATGAAAAAGACAGTCATCTGAAGCATCCATAAAAGCTCTGGCCTGAGCTTCTGCCATCACATGTCCAAACAAATCAGCCCACAGAGGGACCTGTTTTTCTTTTGGAAGGAGAGCCAATATCTTTGAGGCGGCATAAGAAGGATAAAAAGTGCAGCCAATAATACAGTCAGGCGCAAAATCCAAAAATATTTTCTGCAAAACGCTGCTATTTTCAAAGTCTTCAGCTGCAAGAAGATTATAAGTAAATTCATGGCCTCCGTGCTTCTGCTTTTTATTAAATACTGATAAGAAATTATTTTAATAGGCCGAAGGAATGCAGTAATTGGCAACACATATTTCATGGCCGCTCTCAAGAAGAGGAAGCGCAAACTGCCATGTCCTGATACCTGTTCCGTAAACTTTTCTTTCGTTTTCAAAAGGCATTGGGCTCATGCCGATAATTAAAATTCTGCTCATATATGTATTATATAAAAAATTATTAATTATTGCCTTAAATTCTTATTTATTATATATTTACCCCAAATAATAGTGCAAAATTTAAGGTTACAGGTAAATGAAAACTACTACAATTATAGTATTACTGCTATTTCTCTCAGCCTCGGTGTTTCTTGTTGTTTTCGCCAGGGGGCTGCAGGCATCCGACTCCGGTAAAGAAATATCATACGGCACCGGCACTACTTCGGCGGCTGCAACAACTAAAAGCAATGATTTAACAGAAACATCTGCAGAAGAGCCTGTCGCGAGCACAACCATTCTGGAGACTGTTTCTTCAGTACCAGAAGGAGAGAAAAGCTCTGATATCGAAAAAATAGAGATTTATCTTGACGGGGCCAGAGAGAATGGTGGAATACTGCTTGGCGAAGCTGAGTATGGCCTCCCATCCCCTGAAACATCTGCGCTTTATGGAGAAAAATTTGCAAACTCGGGATTTAGCCTTGTCTGGAAAAACAATGCATACAATTTTGCTCCCGGCTCAATTCACAACATTTATGTCTATGCTTTTATTCCTAAATATGGTTGGGATTTTATAAGGCAGCCCGTTACAGTTCCTGGTGAAAAAACCGTTTCAGCCAATATAAAATTTATGCTGGACACTCCGCCAAACGGAAGCACAATAGCTGCTGATGAAAATTTTGGGGGATGGGCTGTCAATACAGCCGTTCCTGACAATCCCGGAATTTCAGGCATTGAATTTTTTGCAGATGGACCTAAAGGTTTTGGAAAACTTCTGGGTACTGCAACACTTGGAGCACTAAGACAGGATGTTGCAGAAGCTATGGGTAATGGGGCATATAGTAATTGCGGATTTAATTATCTTCTGCCAATAAATATTTTTGAACCCGGGACAGATCATACAATTTATGCTTACTCAAATTCAGTAACCGGAGAAACACAGGAACAACTGATTGATATTAAAATCGGCGGCCAGAAAAAAACAGAAAACTCAATAATTTTTGCTGAAAACAATTTTGCTTCAGAAATTAGCAAGGGAGATGTAAAAA
>CAYNMO010000086.1:0-262 GCA_964398155.1 uncultured Actinomycetota bacterium
CAGCACCATCACCGTCTGCATTATCAGCATCTTCATCAGCACTATCATTTTTTTCATCAGCAGTTTATGAAGAGACAGCAACTGGTTTTGTGACTCTTTTCTATAACAGGATTCTTGGCAGAGCTCCTGATGCGGAAGGTCAAAACGGATGGGTGAGCGGGCTTGCAGGCGGTGCTTTATCATCTTCGGATCTGGTTAGAGGATTTATATTTAGCGAAGAAAATAAGTTAATAACTAGTGGAGATACTGATGAACAGTTCTT
>CAYNMO010000086.1:272-9742 GCA_964398155.1 uncultured Actinomycetota bacterium
AACTTCCCTTTATCGCCTTGTTTTTGACAGAGTTCCTGATGCAGACGGTCTTAAAAGCTGGCTCGCGAGCATGAGTGCCGGAATGACAAGGGATGAAGTTATAGGTTATTTTACTTCATGCACAGAGTTTATAAGTCTCTGCAATAAATATGGAGTCAGGCCTTAAACATTACACATAAAACCAATGCCCATATATTGGCGGCATTTAAGACACAGTCTGGCGTCTGGAGAGTAATTAATATATTAATTACTGAACACCTGTTTAAATCAGGATAAAAGTCTTCATAAGTCTGGCCGTTTTGCTAATTATCTGGCATGAAATAATTATCTGATTTATTTAAAAATACCGTCAACACTCAGGCCACTATCCGTGACGACATAAGACAGCCCGGCTAAAGATAGTCTTAAACAAAATTTCCTGCAAATATCTGCATCGTGGGAATACTGGGACTCATCAAATAGTTAAAAATATTGTTTTAAATCAACCTCTGCTGCAAAGAGTCAGCTCCCCTTTGCAGAATCACCATGCTTATCCCGCAAAAAATATTAAAATACTGCTCCCGGTTAATTCCCGCAAACAATATTAAAATACTGCTCCCCGGTAATAAAAAATTAAAGCATTATGTCGGTTTGGTTTTATTAAAAACCTGATTTAAAATATAATAGTAAAAACTGATGAGGTCTTTTAAATAATTTAGAGATACAGCGAAAAGTTTTGGACTTGATAGTAAAGGAGATTATCCTCCGTTAAAATATTATTGATGGAAAAAACACAACAGGCATAATATGCTTATGTGAAATTATACAAAAGAGTCAGGCCCTGCCAGGCTTTTGGCTTGTACTGGTTAAGAATTTTTAATACAAATTTAAGTTAAATTTTAAAAGGACATAAATGGAAAAAAAGATTAAGGTACTTATTTCTTTGGGAACAAGACCTGAAGGTATAAAGATGGCTCCTGTAATTAAAGAATTACAGAAAAACCCTCAAAAGTTTGATATTGCTGTCTGCTCAACGGGCCAGCACAGGGAAATGCTTGGACAGGTTACAGAATTTTTTGAGATAATACCTGATATTGAGCTAAATGTAATGACGCAGGGCCAGTCACTTAGTATGCTTTCTTCAAAAATAATAGGAAGCATGGAAGAGGTCTTTAATAAAGCAGCACCGGATATCGTGCTTGTTCAGGGCGATACTACCACCGCTTTTCTTACTGCTTTTATTGCCTTTTATCAGAAAATAAAAATCGGCCATGTGGAAGCAGGGCTTAGAACATATAATAAATACAGCCCTTTCCCTGAGGAAATAAACAGGCAGCTTGTTTCAAAAATAGCAGACCTTCACTTTGCTCCAACTAAAAATGCTTATGAAAATCTTAAAAAAGAGGGAATTGATGAGAAAAGCATCATTTTAACCGGAAATACTGTTGTTGATGCCATAAACTGGGGAATAAACAAAATTGAAAATAAAAGCAAAGACGAGATACCTGCTGATATTAAATATCTTTCGGGCCTTCTGGAGGAGGATAAAAAAATAATTCTTGTAACCATGCACAGGAGAGAATCTTTTGGGGATGAGATAATAAATGTATGTAATGCTCTTAAGGCTGTCGCCCAAAAATATGAAAATATAAATATAGTTTATCCGGTGCATTTAAATCCAAATGTAACCGGGCCCGTAGGTGAAATACTTGGAAATATTAAAAACATCAAACTGATAAAACCTCTAAGCTATGAACCTTTCCTGTGGCTTATGAACAAGTCCTATTTTATAATAACGGATTCTGGGGGAATTCAGGAAGAGGCACCCACTTTAAAAAAACCGGTGCTTGTTATAAGGAAATTTACCGAAAGAAAAGAATCTGTCGAGCAGGGCATATCAAAACTTGTCGGAACAGATATGGATGCCATAATAAGCAATGCATCGCTTCTTCTTGACAGTGAGCCTGAATACAAAAAAATGGTAGCAGATGTAAACCCTTATGGAGACGGCAAAGCTTCCGAAAGGATAGCGGCCTCAATCCTGAACTACTTTGAAAACAAAGGGAAGCCATAAAATTTAAATTATTCTTATTTAAATTCAGTTTATAAAATAGTTTTTTTGCATTCGTATTGTTATTTAAGTTAAAATAATTTCTTGTAAAATAAGTAATAGGTTTTAGGAGTTAAATTTATAGAAGGTCTGAATTTGTTAAAAATACAGGCTTGATTTTCAATAACAATTCAGTTATTTAAAGGTGTGAACCCCATTTCCTGGACACATTGTATACTAAAATAAATTAAGTTAAGATAATCTGATGATGACTCAGGGCAGAGAGAGAAAGGTCCCATCATCATGAGAGCAAGCAGAGCATTTGATGAAAAATTTAAGGCAGATTGTAGAATCAGTACTTTACGGCAGCGTAAGTCAGGTTGGGCTTGCGCGAAAATATATAATATCGTCACTATCGATTTCAAGACGGTAAGGGGATATAAGTCTGGCGGGGTTTTAAATATTAAAAACGCAGGCTTTTTATTTACACATAAAGCTTAAAAATAATAGAGATAATAGAAAGTGAAACTGTATTGTGAAGATAGCACTAATAGGCTCAAACGGGCAGCTTGGCACTGATATGATGGAGTATTTTAAAGACAGGGGAGAGGAAATTATAGGGCTTACCCAGGACGACATTGATGTATGTTACATGGATAAATGTGAGCCTGTTCTCTTAAAAATAAAGCCCGACCTTATTATAAATACAGCAGCTTTCCATCAGGTGGATCTTTGCGAGGATGAGGGTGCCGCCGCTTTTGCGGTAAATGCCGTCGGGGTCAAAAATTTATGCAATATCAGTCTTTCTCTTGACGTGCCGCTTATGCACTTCAGCACGGATTTTGTTTTTGGAGAGGACACAAAAAGAACAAAACCATACACTGAGGATGATAGCCCGGGACCGGTAAGTCTTTATGGTATTTCAAAGCTTGCAGGAGAATATGTCATAAAATACATGCTCAAAAAATATTATCTTATACGTTCAAGCGGACTATACGGGTATGCCGGATGCTTTGGCAAAGGAAGCAATTTTGTGGACATGATGATAAATCTTGCAAGAGATGGTAAAAAAATAACAGTAGTTAATGATCAGATTTTAACTCCTACAAGCACGAAGGATATGACTGAGAAACTTCATGAGCTTGTCGGGACGGGCAAATACGGGCTTTATCATATGACTAACAATGGTGAGTGTTCGTGGTATGATTTTACAGTTGAAATATTTAAACTTGCCGGAATTACTGCCGACGTTACTCCTATTTTAAGCAGCGAATATGTCGCCAAAGCAAGGAGGCCCTTTTATTCCGTTCTCGACAATAAACACCTGAGGGAAGCCGGTATTACTGACTTCCGCCCCTGGAAAGAAGCCCTAAAAGATTATATCGACACAAAGTATGTCAAAGGGACGCATAGTTTGACATAAAAATGTCATGTAACAAGGTCGCACAGTTTGATATAAAACATGTCACGGGGACGTAAAACATGTCACGGGGACGTATAGTTTGACATAAAAATGCCATGTCACAGCAATGCAAACTGTATCACAGCGACCCATACTGTATCAAAGGGACTTACCTTCTCGCAGGTACGAACAGTTGGACATAAAACATGTCATAGGGACGCATAGTTTGACATAAAAATGTCATGTTGCAGCGACTCATAGCCTACCATAAAAATAAACATAGAAATTAATTGCGCTACATTTCCAAATAAATCACGCATATTTCCATAAATTGCTTGGAGAATGTAATCCTTAAACGTTAAAAAGATTAGGCTTTAAATTCTGAGCATTATAAACCGGAACCGATGCTCCCTTAATTGCATTTGATTTTTCTGATGCCATAAACGTTATGACGGTTGCAATCTGCTCAGGTTTTATTAAAAGGCCATGATTAACTTCAGGATAGGAATCTCTTAAAAGCTTGGTGTTTGTTGCACTTGGAAGAACTGCATTTACATTAATATTGTAGTCTTTTAATTCATCGGCAAGAACTTCCATAAAACCAAGCTGCCCAAATTTTGTTGTGCAGTATGCTCCCTGAAATGCTGAACCTTTTGTGCCTGATTCAGACGAAACAATTATTATTTTGCCATAATTAGCTGCCATCATGATTTTAGCTGCTTCCTTGCAGCAAAGAAAAGTGCTTGTCAGGTTTGTTATCAGCATATTTTCCCATTCTTCAAGTGAAGTTTCAGGGATGGATTTTCTTAAATGGATGCCTGCATTACTGACCAGAATATCCAGTTTGTTAAATTTTTTAAGTGTTGTGTCAAATATTTTTTTTACATCTTCGGTTTTTGTCACATCTGCTGCTATGGCAATTGCCCTTATATTAAACTTTTCCGTTTCCTTTACCAGCGTTTCCAAATCACTTGTTGTTCTGCTGACAAGTACAAGATTTGCACCTTCTTTTGCAAAATCGATTGCTGTTTCTCTTCCAATTCCTCTTCCTGCACCCGTAATTACTGCAACCTTATCTTTTAAAAGCATTTTTTGTCTCCTGTGTTTTTAAGTTTAAAATTAACCCTTCTGGCATTTTTTAAAATATTTATATTAATTTTACATTTAAGTTTAATAATATCAAAGAGAACCTTATCGATTTATAGTTGATAGACTTGGCAGGTTCTTGTAAACTTAATTTGTCTTATAATTGGTTTTAAAACTAATGGGATTTAAACTATTTGGGAGCACCTGTTTTTTTTGAACTGCTAATAAATTATTTTTGATAATAAAATCTATATTTATATAAGGGAGATGATATTTTGCAGGCTGTAAGGAAATTAAAAAAAGGTAAAGGCAACGTGGAGCTTGTTGAGGTGGATATGCCTGCAATAGGCCCAACAGATGTACTTATGAAAGTTTGGGCTGCGGGAGTCTGCGGAAGCGATCTTAATATACAGGATGACACTCACTTTTATAATGCCCCCGTAACAATAGGGCATGAATATTCGGGCATTGTTGTTGAGGTTGGCAGCGAAGTGCAAAATATTAAAACAGGTGACAAGATAGTTTCAGACATTGAAGCGCCTGAGGGCTGGCTTGGGGTGCAGATCGATGGTTCATATGCCCCTTTTATGAGAATTCCAGCCTCTGTAGTTCATATATGCCCACCCGATATGCCACTCGATGCAGCCGCACTCGTTGAACCGGTTGTGGCAACGATTCATTGTCTTCAGGAAAGAAACAATATTGAAGCGGGTGATTTTGTGGTAGTTGTAGGGCCGGGGCCGATGGGAATACTGGCTGTTCAGTTTGCAAAGTTAAGAGGGGCTCGCAAAGTTGTTCTTGTTGGTCTTCAAATTGATAAAAAAAGACTTGAAATTGGTAAAAAAGTTGGTGCTGATTATGCTTTGTTTTATGAAGAAGGTGCTCTTGAAAAAGTAATGGAGTTATCTGAGGGCGGAGCAGATTTTGTTGCTGACTGTGCCGGAACTGAAAGCGGAACTCAGTTTGCAATAGATGCAGCAAAGCCATCAAACACTGGAAAAGGCGGAAGGGGCAGGATAGCACTGGTTGCCATGTGGGGCAGGCCTATTACATTAAATTTGGATAAAGCTTCAATGGGGCAGCTTAATTTTGCAGGGGGCTGGAGCTGGAACGGACCCCAAACCTGGGAAAAAGCAATTGACCTTCTTTACAGGGGCTGTTTTGATTATAAGTCTATTATTACAAATCATTACAGGTTAGAGGAATGGGAACTTGCTTTTGAAAACTTAAGAGCAAGAAAAGATGTAAAAGCTTTAATAAATCCAAACGGCACAGACTGGGCACAATAATACATTGCCAGGGGGCAAAGAAATGAAAATATCAATTGGCAGCGATCATGCTGCTTTTAAGTACAAAGAAGAAATAATCAAACTTTTAAAAGAAGAAAATCACGAAGTTATTGATATGGGGATATACGAAGAAATACCGGTTAAAGATTACGCATCTGCAGAAAAAGTTGCTCTAAGTGTTTCTAAGGGTGAATGCGAGAGGGGAATACTTATGTGCGGCACTGGCATAGCAATGAGTATAAGCGCCAATAAAATACCGGGAGTGAGGGCTGCGCTCTGCCACAATTTGTTTACTGCAGAAATGACCCGCCTGCACAATGACTCCAATATTCTGGTTTTTGGTTCAAGAGTAACCGAACTTGTGCTTGCTAAGGAGATGGTTAAAAAATGGCTGAGTACAGAGTTTGAAGGCGGCCGACATATTCCAAGAGTTGAGCATATGATGCTTCTTGATAAAAAATACAGATGCAGCGATAACTGAACTCGCCAGCATGATCTCTCAAAAACTCTTGCAATTTTTTATTTTAACTATAAAATTTTTTAATTATCGGTGTCAATATTGTCATTCATTATTTAAGCAAAGAGGAAAATAAATGTGCCCTGAAAAAAACGAATCCATAGCAGTTGTCGGAAGCTCTAATTATGATGTTGTAGTCAAAGTTAACGAAATTCCTGTTGTTGGTGAAACCGTGCTTGCCCATGGAATGGAAACAGGTTTTGGCGGCAAAGGTGCTAACCAGGCAATGACAATTGCAAGGCTTGGCGGAGATATAAGATTTTTTACCTGTATCGGAAGCGATGTTTTTGGGGGTCTTTATATGGATCATTTTAAGGCCAGCAAAATAAATATTGAGCATATCGAAGTAATAGAGAATGAACATAACGGCATTGCCCTCATAAACGTAGACAATGAAGGAAGAAACAATATAGTTGTCTATCCTGGTGCTAACAGCCATCTTTCATCTGAGATGATTATGAAAAACGAAAAGTATATTCTTGGCAGCAGGCTTATCATAACACAGCTTGAGATTCCGCTAAGCTCGGTTGAGCTTTTATCAAAAATGAAGTCAGAAGGCAATATTTTTATTCTTAATCCTTCACCCCTTAACAAGACCATAAATTATGATTATATACTTAAAAATGTAGATATTCTTGTACCAAATGAGATAGAACTTGCGCAGCTTTCCGGCATACAGACTGATGGAATAAAAGGGATAAGCCAGGCTGCCCAGAAACTTATTGAAAAAGGTGTCAAAACAGTCGTTGTGACTCTTGGAAGAAAGGGTGCTTTTGTAAAAAGCAAAGATATCGAAGAGCATCTTGACGTCAGGGACGTAAAAGTTATTGATACCGAGGGTGCAGGCGATATTTTTATGGGATCTTTTGTGTGCAGCTTTGTAAAGAACGGCGATCTTATCAAATCAGTTAAATTTGCAAATGAAGTTGCAACTGTTTCAGTGACAAGATACGGAACCCAGAAATCTATTCCGACTGAGGCTGAGCTAAAAGAGATCTATAAAATGTTTTAAATAACAGAAGCAGGTTTACCATTATTATTTTTTGGTTTTGTTTTTGAAGTATTAAAGGTTTTCAATTTGGCTTCATCTCAGTAATTGGCAAAAGGGCCGGACTTGAGAATATTTTAAGCCTGATGTGGTAAACCAATTAAAAACGGACTGCCTGGTCGTGCACCAGTTTAATAATACAATATTAAAATAAAAATATTTATGGTATAAAAATAATTACATTTAAATATTTTCCGGTAAATAATTAGCCAAAATATTCCAATTAATATTGTTTTAAGCTAAGTCAGGTAAATATTTAAATAAAAACTAAGTCATTTAACTGGAACCAGATATAGAAAAAATATTTTTAAAAATTACTTTTGCTATAAATTTATCAGCAATTTGTTTATTAAAATAAAATTAATAATAAAAAATGGAAAAAAAATTATTTGATGATGATCTGATTTCAATGCAGCAGGCAAGACAGTTGTCGGCTTCGGCCAAAGCTGCCTATGATCTGTTTTCAACGAGTTCACAGGAAAAAACAGATAAAGTTGTTGAAGCTATGGCTTTGGCGGGGATAAGGGAATCCGAGAGGCTTGCCAGGCTTGCCGTAGAGGAAACAGGATATGGAAATGTCGAAGACAAGACTGTTAAAAATCTTTTTGCAAGCAGGAACGTGTATGAATCAATAAAAGATCTTAAAACAGCCGGTGTTATTTCCAGGGATAATATCAAAAAGATTATCGAAATTGCACACCCCATGGGCGTGGTGGCAGCAGTAACTCCCACTACAAATCCCACGTCAACCATAATTTTTAAAGCTCTTATTTCTGTAAAAGCAAGAAACGCAATTGTATTTGCTCCCCACCCCCGAGCTGTTGGATGTTCTTTTGAGGCAGCCAGAGTAATGGCGCAGGCAGCTGTAAGCGCAGGTGCGCCCGAGGGGCTTGTTTCATGCATGGACACGCTTACTCTTGAAGGTACAAAGGAGCTTATGTCCAGTAAAAACGTTGCAATAATTCTTGCGACTGGCGGTCCTGCAATGGTTAAGGCGGCACATTCATACGGAAAACCTGCACTTGGTGTAGGTCCTGGCAATACTCCTGTTTATGTTGACAAGTCAGCAGACATAGAGAAAGCGGCCAGAGATATAATAATTTCGAAGTCGTTTGACAACGGAGTAATATGCGCCTCAGAAGAAGCTGTAATAGTTCATAGAGATGCTGACGCAGAGCTTAGAAAAATGATGATTAAACATGGCGCTTACTTTTTAAATGAAAGCGAAATAGAGAAGGCCGGAAAGATACTCATAAGAGGGAATTCCATGAATCCTGAAATGGTTGGCAAAAGCGTACAGGTAATTGCAGACGTGGCCGGCATTCAGGTTCCAGCAGGAACAAGACTTTTGGTCGGGGAGATAGCCGGGGTTGGCCCCCAGTATCCTCTCTCACGAGAAATACTTTCACCTATTGTGGCATACTATATTGCAAAAGACTGGGAAGATGGTTGCGAGAGATGTCTTGAACTTATTAATTTTGGAGGTATTGGCCATACAATGGTAATTCATTCCATGGATGAGGACGTAATCACAGAATTTGCCCATAAAAAGCCGGTATTTAGATTTCTCATTAATACACCTGCTTCGCAGGGAGCCGTGGGAATTACAACCTCCCTTGATCCTTCGCTGACATTGTCAACGGGTGCATGGGGTGGCGGAATATCTTCAGACAATATAAGTGCTTACCATTTGATGAATATCAAAAGAGTGGCTTATGAAACAAAGCCAATAAATCCGGCAGGGCCTGCAGCATTTAATTCTTCTTCAATAAATTATTCAGGTGATGCAACCAAAAACCTTCTTGAAGATGTAGTTACAAAGGTAATCGAAAATCTTTATTTAAACAGAACATAAAAAGGGCGATGCAGCAAAACCTATTCGAGGATGTTGTTGCAGAAGTAATTGAAAATATTTATTTAAATAAACATAAAAGAAGTGAAGTAGAGCCTTAAAATAAAGGTTATTGAATTTTAAGGCTGATAATATATTAAGAGCACCGGCGTTGAAATGAGTGATTATTTTTTAGGTCTTGATTACGGAACAGGCGGCGCCAAAGGCTGCATTGCTGATACATCCAGAAATGTATCCGGGTATTTTT
>CAYNMO010000087.1:0-9700 GCA_964398155.1 uncultured Actinomycetota bacterium
CCCTAACCAAGTGGGGGGTTAGCTCAGCTGGGAGAGCATATGCCTTACAAGCATGAGGTCGTAGGTTCGAGCCCTACATCGCCCACCATTTTTTTTGGTAAAGTGAGATTTGAAATTTTAAGGAGCTGTCGTTCAGCGGTTTAGGACACGTGCCTGTCACGCACGAGATCGAGGGTTCGAATCCCTTCAGCTCCGCCACATTGTTTAATTGTTATTTGAAAGTTAAACTCTGACGAAGCTGTAAAATATGCCAGTGGCATATTTTAAGGATTCCTTTATTTTTTTTAAAATGGCGAGATAGCTCAGTTGGTAGAGCAGTGGACTGAAAATCCACGTGTCCGCAGTCCGATTCTGCGTCTCGCCACCACTTTTTTTATTTTTATCTCAATTAAGACTCTTCACTAATTAACAGGACATTATTTCTTGCAAAAACTCTTCAATAATTAATATGGCATTGCATTCCAGTAGTGCAGGACTCTTGCTTGTAACCAGAAGTTTTTAAAATTTCTAAATTCATACACTCTTCGTGATATTATTTCCACTTTATTATGAAACCCTTCAGCAATAAGCAATAAGCGGTATTGTATTGCCGGCTCACCAAATAGTTAAAATATTTTTTAAAGGATATTGACACAGCCATAAAAGAACCTTTACAATATTAATAATGAAACGGTTCATTTTAGAATATTAAATAAGCCGGCAAAATAAAAATAATAGTTTTAAGACGAACCGATCATAATTAATAAAAAACTTTTTAGGAGGAAAAAGTAAATTGATTAAAACAGGAAAGAGAAGTTTGGCATCAGTAACTATCATATCCTTACTTATAGTTGCGCTTGGCGTAACCTTATTTACAGGATGCAAGACAGCTTCTTCTGCATCAGAAACAACGAAAGCTTCGACAGCCGCAGAAACAACAAAAGCTTCGACAGCCGCAGAAACAACAAAAGCGTCTGAGCAGGCTGCTTCAGATTTAAAATTTAAAGATAAAACTCTTGTATTGTCAGGCTCTAACACACTTCTTGAAGTATCACAAAAATGGGCTGAAGAATTTATGAAAATAAATGGCGGAGAAATTAATTTAAGCGGCGAAGGTTCAGGAGTAGGCATAGCTGCACTTCTAAACGGAACAACTGATCTTGCTAATGCTTCAAGGCCAATGAAAAAGGAAGAGCTTGATAAAGGTACACAGTCCGGCCAGGATATAAAAGAATTTAAAGTATTATGGGACGGAATAAGTATTGTAACAAGCAAAAATATTACTGTAAAAGAATTAACAACAGATCAGCTTGCAGATATTTACATGGGTAAAATTACCAACTGGAAAGAGGTCGGCGGATCAGACGCAAACATAGTAGTGGTAGCAAGAGATACTAGTTCCGGGACAGGCACATATTTTCTTGAGGAAATAATTCAAAAAGGTTCCAAAAAAATAGTAGAAAATGATTACGGCTCAACTATTTTAAGAATTCAGTCAACAAGCGATATAGTAAATCAGGTAGCCACCAATGAAAATACAATAGGATACATCGGAATTGGTTATCTTAAAGATGCCGGGGATACAGTAAATACTGTTGCAATTAAAAAAGATGACGCAGCGGCAGTTCTTCCTACATTAGAAACAATTTCAGACAAGACTTATCCTATTTCAAGAGAACTGTTTATTTATGGAAATACAAAAGCGATGTCAGAGATTGCTCAGGCTTATATAGATTTTGTGTTAAGCCCGGCAGGTCAGACATTAGGTGAAGAAGCAGGATTTGTTAAAATAAAATAACAGACATATTGAATTAACTTCTAAATGAGGCAGGGCCGATATTTTGAAAGGTCCTGTCTTTTTATTTGTATTTTTGATAAAACAAAAGACTAATAAGTTTGTGGTGAAGAATTCGGCTTATAGTAAATAATTCGTTTAAATTAAGCTTAAAATTTTCCTGATTAGAACATTTTGGCCAATTGTTAGCCAGAAGCTGAGAATAATCTTTTTGCAATTTAGTAGAAAAAATTAAACATTTTCCTTACAATAAACTTTGATAAATTTTCTTTACAATAATTTTTAACTATTCTGCTTTTTTAATTATTAAAAATGATTTTTTAAAAAAATGAAATTATCTTTTCGAAAAATAAAGAGTTTTTTAATAACAAGATTTATTTTTTTTAATGGAATAATTTCCATTATTGTACTTACTTTAATATTAATTTTTTTGGTCTATAATTCCTTCAGGTTTTTTTCCGGGTATAATTTTTTTCAGTTTTTAACAGGCACAAAATGGGCGCCGACATCCTCTATCGAAAAATTTGGTCTGGTACCTTTGCTTTTAGGCTCGACCTTAATAACAGTCGGAGCCATAGTAATTGCCCTGCCTCTTGGAATAGGAGCAGCAATATACATTGGAGAACTTGCTCCAAGACCCGTCAGAGAGATTTTAAAACCCATAATAGAAGTTTTAGCCACTATCCCTTCAGTAGTAATAGGATTTATAGGCATTCAGTTAATAGTTCCAGTAATTAAAGATGTTTTCCATCTGCCAATCGGACTGACAGCTCTGGCAGGCTCAATAATGCTTGCACTTATGAGCCTTCCAACCATCATTTCAATATCTGAAGATGCGATAAATGCCGTACCTGTAAGATACAGGCATGCTTCCCTTGCTCTTGGGGCAACCAAATGGGAGACGACAATAAAAGTCGTGGTGCCGGCCGCATCATCCGGAATTCTGGCATCCATTATGCTGGGGTTGGGAAGAATTGTAGGGGATACAATGACTGTTTTAATGCTTACAGGTAATTCACCGAGAATAGTCTTTTCCTGGCTTCAGCCTGTAAGAACAATAACAGCAACTATTGCTGCAGAAATGGGCGAAACTGTTCAGGGCGGACTTCATTACTCAGCCCTTTTTGCAATAGGGCTTGTCCTGTTTCTCATAACTTTTTTAATAAATCTTATTGCCGAAAGATTTATGGGAAAAATAAGAAATAGCTGATTTTAAAAATATAAAAAATTTTAATTTTTTACCAATTGTCCGAACATATTATGAAAAAAAGATATGCAACACAAAGTTTTTTTAATATTTTGCTTCTGATCATTACATTGATTGTAGTTGCATTTGTTTTTGGCATCATACTTTATCTGATAATTAAAGGAGCAGGAGCAATTTCCTGGGATTTTATTTCCAAATTCCCTAAAAACAGCATGAGAGAAGGAGGAATACTTCCTGCGATTATAGGTACAATATATTTAATGGCAGGCACTATAATTTTTTCACTTCCTATAGGTATTTTTGCAGCAGTTTATTTAAATGAATATGCTTCAAAAAATAAATTTACAAGGATAGTAAGACTTTCGATAATAAACATGGCAGGTGTTCCGTCAATAATTTATGGATTATTCGGACTGGGATTTTTCGTTCTTTTCTTAAAATTTGGCAAATCCATATTATCTGGCTCGCTGACTCTTGCTCTTATGGTTCTTCCGATAATAATTACTTCAACAGAGGAAGCGCTTAAGGCTGTCCCTGATACTTACCGGCAGGCTTCACTTGCACTCGGTGCTTCAAAATGGCAGACTATCTCAAAAGTTGTCCTGCCTCAGGCACTGTCAGGAATTATAACAGGTTCAGTAATAGGTATTGGTAGAGCCGCAGGAGAAACTGCACCTATTATCTTTACGGTTGCAGTATTTTCAACGCCAGGACTTCCAAATTCTATTTTTGATCAGGTCATGGCCCTTCCGTACCATTTGTATGTTCTAGCAACACAGACTACTAATCCGCCAAAGGATTTTCAATGGGGAACTGCGCTTATACTGTTAATTATTGTTTTGTTCTTTTCAGTGACCGGGAGCATAATAAGGGTAAGACAGAGGCTTAAAAAAAAGGACTCATATTAGTTTTTTTAAGGATATTTATACTGTCAGAAGCTTTAAAATAAAATAAATTGCAACTATTAGGAGCGTAAGCAATACAACGAAATTTAGGGGAAGCAATTTAGTGTTAAGACTGACTTTGGTCAAAGGGTTAAAAGCTGATATAGGGCACTAATAAACTATTGCAATAAATTTAACCATTATTAACGTGCTTGATTTATTAAATAATTAGGGGAAGAAAAACCATGATAAAAAAATTTCACGAAAAATTGCAGGACATTGTTGATGATGTCAACAGAATGGGAGAATTAATTCAGGAAGCAGTTGAAGATTCAACCACTTCCCTTATTACGGGGAATAGAGATCTGGCAACAAAAGTTGTTGACGGGGACAGCGTAATAGATGAGCTTGAGATGAATCTGGAAGAAGCCTGCCTTGTAATCCAGGCAGAATACCAGCCATTTGCCAGAGATCTAAGGCTAATTAATTCGATAAATATTATTGTTATTTATATGGAAAGAATAGGCGATCTGGCTGTAAACCTTGCAAAAATAACAAGAAGGCTTGAAAAGCATAAAGCAATGTTTATGACTGAAGAGATTATGGATTTATTTAAAGAAATGATAAATATTGCAAAACTTGTTCTTGCAAAAGCACTGAAAGCTTTTAAAAACGAAGATGCAAAGCTTGCCGGCAAGCTTGATCACCTCGATAATGAGCTCGATGAGCTTCAGAAAGTTTTGTTTAAAAAATTGTTTGCTTCTGTTGCCGGAAATGACTCTTTACATAGAGAGGATTTTGCTCTATATCTTTCAAATGTTTCGCTTGCCGCAAGATATCTTGAAAGAATAGGGGATCAGTCAGTTAATGTCGGAGAAAGAGTAATCATATTTTTGACTGGGGACTACAGGATTCTTCATGCTGAGTGAAAATAAAGCAAACTTCCAATAAAACAAATTTACTTTTTGTAGTCGCTGATATTTATTTAAAAAAACCAAAATATTGAGCCTTTATACTAAGGCTGACACTTATTTTGCACTCGCAATAATTTAAACCAGGTATTAATTAAAATCTTATTAAAAGAATCTGTTTTGCCCCGTATAAGTTATAAATACATCTCATGCTATAAATTGTGCATTTATAGTTTTTTAAAATATTTTATGTTTAAATTATCCATATATATCATAAATTAATTATATATATATAATATAATAAAAATAATATATAATGTACAAATCAATAATTATTCGGGAGGAGCAGAAATGTCTTTATCTAAAAAGGTTGCATTGATTACGGGGATAATTACTGTATTGGTAATGATGGTTTTAATGACAGCCTGTGGCGGGGGAGCCAAAACAGAGACAACAACAGCAAAAGCATCTGAAACTGCAGAAACTACTGCGGTAAAAGCATCTGAGACAGCTGAAACTACTTCTGCTGCAAAGTCAAATGTAGCAGGCGATACCTATGAAGTAGATAAATTTTCCATACTGGTTCCGACAGGATGGGAAAAAATGGATATTCCCGGCGGAGTGCAGCTTTATAAAGGCAACGACATAATGCAGGTTTCAGTAAGCGGAAGCAATGTAACTGAAGCAGAGGATAAGGCTCTTCTTGAAGGCATGTCAAAACAATATAGCGGAACTGCTCTTGAAGAAGTTTCCATGTTTGAAATGAAATTTTTTAAAACAAGCTTTACTGCCAATGGTTCGGACCAGACAATGTATTCGGGAGTCCGTAACGGAGAGCAGGTTAAAATTCAGATGGCCGGAAAAGACCACCAGAATAATGAAGCAATTAAAGCTATGTTTGCATCAATCAAACTTAAATAATTTGTTATATTTAATATTTACTTTCAGTGTAAGATGATACTGTCAAGCATAAGAGAATGTTTTTATAAAACTCCTCTTATGCTTTTTTGATTCTATATCTTACTTATTTTTTAGCGACAATCTCTTTTAAAATTGATCATCTAAAAAATATTTAGGGTCAAGATAAAAAATTACGGAAGCTTTGTGACTTCAAGATTATCAAAGTTTACATTGCTGGAACCCCAGCTTCTCACCCCAGCCTGGCCATTCATAAAAGAGTTGTTTGCAAAATCAAGGACAACAGCCCCGTCAACTTTTATGACGTGTTTGTCACCAGAAATAGAAATACTTATTGAATGCATGGTATTTAGCGAAAAACCGGCAGGCATTGATGCAGACTGGATAGGGCTGGTCTCTTTACCGTTGATTACTTTTCTGACTAAAAATTTGTTTCCCAGTCCGGGATCAAACTGAAAGATAAAGCCGTTTATTGCGCTTGATGCGTTTGGAACGGTTGCCCTGTAATAAATTCCATATCCATTTCCTTTGGATAAGACTGCATTTGTATTTAACACATAATTAGTCCAGGTGGGATCACCAAATACAGCTCTGTTTTCATAAGCGGAAAGTGACGAATTAAGTTTGCCGTTTGCAGTCCATGCCCCCATTATTGTTTTAATTCCATTCAGATTATCAAAAACACTTGAAAACAGAACTTGAGCTGCGCTTCTTTCACCGCTGACAAGGTATTTTCCCTCACCTGTCATTATCCCGTTTACATATATTATGTCATCAGCAGTATTTTCAGTCTTGTCAATCCCAAGGCTTTTAAGAGTGTAGGTGTCAGACTCAATGCTGTATATATATGATGTTCCCCATGCATCAGCTGTTTTCATATTGGAGTAATAGTTGCGGATACTATCAGACAAAGCATCTATGCTGCCGTTTTGGGGATAAGCTTCATTATCATCGGCATAAAGGGCGATCCCTTTAGCTATGGCACTCATTTCAGTTTTGGTTGCAGACTCCCTTGACTTGCTTTGAACTATATTGTAAGTCGGGACAGCAATACCTGCAAGCACGGCAATTACTATTATTACTATTAAAAGCTCAATAAGGGTAAAGCCTTTTTTGTCTTTTATCATAAGAATTATTTTAAAATTTTATTTAATATATTTAACATTTTACATTATTAATATTCTGTTTTACAAATATAAAACTATATTTATGTATTTAAGCAGGCACTTTTTCCTTTGAATAATTATTGTATATGGCTAATTTTTATCAGCAATCGTGTTAAAATATATAGAATAATTAATTTACAATTTTGCCTCCGAAGTATTTTGGAGTTTTGACAAAAAACACGGCTGATTCTATTTTTCTGGTCAGCCAGGACAAAATTGTAAAAAATTAGCAAAAGGCGGCTATAAAATGGAAAAGTTTGACGTTGTTGTCGTTGGCGGAGGAATTGCCGGTTCGATAGCAGCTCGATTTGCTGCAAAAAATGGATTAAAAAGCCTTCTTATCGAGAAAGCAAAGACACCTCGTGACAAAGCCTGCTCCGGAATTCAGTTTTCTTATTTTGAAAAACTGGTGTCAGGGCCTATTCCGAAGGAAAAACTTTGCAAAAATGAGATTACCGGCGTTCATATAATTCTGCCGGGGGATAAAATCAAGACTGGAAAGATGAGAATGCTTAATTTCTGGCGCTCAACCTTTGACAGCTGGCTAAATGATATGGCCATAAAAGAAGGAGCAATATTTGAGGATCAGACTCGAATGATTGATTTTAAACAGTCCGATGAAGGAATCTTGCTGCAGCTTCAGTCAGGTACAGAACAGAGAGAGATTTTTACGCATTACCTTATTGCATCAGACGGTATGTCTTCAAAAATAAGAAAAAAGCTGCATCCTGAAGATTACTTTCAGACAGCACAGGGTGGTACCATGAATTATTACTGCACAGGAGAAGGGAATCTGGACAGCAGCGTAATGTATATGGTCAATATTAAGGAATATGCTCCCATGATGTTTGCCTGGACCTACAAAAAAGATGATCTGTGGGTCATAGGCACCGGCACAGAAAATGAGTCTGTCAAAGATTATGCTGACAGGTTTTATGATTATATCTGCAAAAAATTTAACTTCGCAGGCAATATAGTTCGCAAAGAAGCTTTTACGTCTGCACTAAAAAGCAGCGTCTACCTTGGAGATGGCAATATTCTTATTTGCGGTGATGCTGCCGGACTTCTGGACCCTTATCGCGGAATGGGAATGGATAATGCAGCACTGAGTGCCATGATTGCAGTTGAGGCAATTCTGGATGCCAAAAAAAGCGGGTCAAAGGCAATTATCTTTTACGAAGAGAAAATGGAACCAATAAAAAAAAGGCTGGAAGCAAATGAAATAAAGCGCAAAGCGAAATTTCATTCCAATGAGACTCTTGCCCAAAGTATGACGTCAGGCAGGATACTAAAAGGAGGAATCATGCTTGTAGCTGCAAACTTTGTCAACCGATTTCTGCCTGCAAAAAAAATAATAACACTTCCTTTTTAATTGCCGGCTTTTTATCTTTTTAAACAAAATAAACTGTTTTTAAGGGTTTTTAAAAGTCAGGTTATCTGAATTAAAATTTACTTGATTTCTTTGATTTCAATATTATCAAAGCTTACGCTGTTGTTAGTGTTTATAGTGCTCCAGCTTCTTACCCCAGACTGGCCTGTTGCAAAAGAGCTGTCATTAAAATCAAGAACAACACCCCCGTCAACTTTTATGACATGCCTGTCTCCAGAAATGGAAACATCTATCTCATGAGAAGAATCATAAACTGAAAAACCTGAAGGCATTTTTACCGATTTAACAAGGGTCTCAGTGTCATTAATTAACTTATTGACCAAAAAACTATTTTTGGCTTTATCATATTGGAATATATAGCCGCTTATCTTGAATGCCCCACTGGTAACAGCAGATCTGTAATAAATTCCATATCCATTTCCGCTTGATAAAACTGCATTTGTTTTTATTTCATAATCAGTCCAGGCTGGATCTCCAAATAATGCCCTGTTCTGCAACTTGGAAGGTGACGAGTTGAGCTTGCCATTTGCAGTCCATGCACCCATTATTGTTTTAATGCCGTCCAGATTATCAAAAACACTGGAAAATAGAGTTTTAGCTGGACTGCTAATTTCCAGGGCAGTATACTTGCCTGCACCTGTCATTATCCCGTTTACATATATTATGTCATCAGCAGTATTTTCAGTTTTGTCGATTCCAAGGCTTTTAAGAGTGTAGGTGCCAGACTCAATGCTGTATATATATGATGTTCCCCATGCATCAGCTGTTTTCATATTGGAGTAATAGTTGCGGATACTATCAGACAAAGCATCTATGCTGCCGTTTTGGGGATAAGCTTCATTATCATCGGCATAAAGGGCGATCCCTTTAGCTATGGCACTCATTTCAGTTTTGGTTGCAGACTCCCTTGACTTGCTTTGAACTATATTGTAAGTCGGGACAGCAATACCTGCAAGAACGGCAATTACTATTATTACTACCAAAAGCTCAATAAGGGTGAAGCCTTTTTTATCTTTTAGCATAATACTTATATCAGGCTGTTTTTTTTAAATAATTATGTTTCTAAATTTTACACTGGTAAAACTACATTCCTTAGCTGATGTAATGCTCTGTTTGTTTACTAAAATCTTGTAAATAACTTTAATTTAAGGAAGTTATCTGTTTAAATTAATTTTGAGTTTCATTGGCTGGACTATTTTATTGTATGATCACCAAAAAATTAATCAGTTCCAGGTAATAAACTCAAATTTATTGGAAATGATTAGCCTAAATAAAGTTTAAACCTTCCTGATTCGCCTATATGACCAATTAACAAATATAAATAATTAATATTATATCTTGTAAAATAAAATATGACATGTCATATTTTAATGATTATAATTATATTAGTATATAATAAATTTATAATATTAATAACAGATGATGAAAACAATGAATGAGAAAACTTTAA
>CAYNMO010000088.1:0-1104 GCA_964398155.1 uncultured Actinomycetota bacterium
TTTTAACAGCTCTTCTTTAAAATTTGAGATAGTCTACCATGATGATTTCAGGCGAAGTCTTATTGCAGTAGTACCCGGGGAAAATTCATCAAAGAATCTTCTTGTCTGCGGCCATCTTGACACTATAGAAATTCCAAATGCCATTCTTGATGAAGATAAAAGCATATTTGCGCAATCAAGAGAGGATAAAATATTTGGGCTTGGCTCGTCAGACATGAAAAGCGGCATTATCAGTATTTTATTTGGGCTAAAGTATCTTACAGATAATAAAATAAAACCCAAATATGATATAGTCGCAGTGCTTACAGGAGACGAAGAAAAAGATAAAACGGGCGCACTCTCTCTCCTGAAAAACAAACTGATAAAAAAGACAAAATTAATGCTGATACCCGAACCTACAAATTTAAATCTTGGTTTGGGACAGAAGGGCCAGATATGGATTGAGCTTAAGTTTAAGGGTAAATCTGCTCATGGATCTGCTCCCGAAAAGGGCAAGAGTGCTGTTCTTATGGCCATGAACTTTATTCAAAGAATTCTTGATCCCGATATTTTTTCAAAAAACGACAGGTTTTTCTCTAAAAGCACAGTTAATGTAGGATTTATCAATGCCACTGGTCCTTTTAATGTTGTTCCGGATGCATGTACTGCCGGATTTGATATTCGGATATCTCCCCCGGATACCGTTAATGATATTATGGCTAAAATAAATTCAATACTTTCCGCAGATTACAAAAAAAGTGAGTTTGAGCTGAAACTGATAGACAGTCTTAATTCTTCATTTATTAATCCTGACAGTAAAACCGCAACGCAGCTAAAGAGCATAATAGATACGCATGTTTCAGGCAGAAGAAAGATTGCTCTGTCTTATGCAACAGATGGTTCAGTTTTAAATACATATTTAAATATACCAGTGGCAATTCTGGGGCCTGGAACTCCTGAGGTAATCCACAATAAAGATGAATATGTTATTACGGAAAATATTATTAAAAGTGTCTACATTTATAGGGACATTTTCCTGAATCTGGACCGCATAATATAAAAAATAATAAATAATTCAGCCGTGCTCCATATTGGCTTAAGGTACTCTGGTTAAAGGCACTCTTA
>CAYNMO010000088.1:1114-1939 GCA_964398155.1 uncultured Actinomycetota bacterium
TACCAGAGTATCTGCCATAAACCACTTTATTGTTTGCGTCCTGGATGGTTATAAAATAATTTTTATTCTTCGAGAAGCAGTTTAAGTATTTCACCTTTTATATTAATAAAGGCTTCCAATGTAAATACTTTATAATCTCGAGGTCTTTCTATATTTACTTCAAAAACTGACCTTACTTCTGCTGGTCTTTTTGATAATAAATAAATTTTGTCGGATAAAAAAATTGCTTCATCAACTGAATGAGTTATAAATAATATTGAAGATTTAAAGTTTTCAAGTAGTTTTAGAAGCCAAAGCTGCATATCTCTCCTGGTCATTGCATCCAGTCCTCCAAATGGTTCATCAAGTAGCATAATATCATTAGAAAACAAATAGGTTCTCAGCAGAGCTGCTCTTTGTTTCATTCCCCCTGAAAGCTGCCCGGGATAGTATTTTTCAAACCCCAAAAGACCAAATAAACTGAAATAACATTCTGCTTTTTCTCTGGCCTGCTTTAAGTTTAGCCCCTTGATAATTAAAGGTATACAGCAATTATCGAGAACTGTTTTCCATGGAAGAAGCAGATCTTTCTGGTGCATGTAACTTACCCTGCCCGTTCTGCCTGTATAATTTTTCCCCTCGATTAGCACTGAACCCATATCGGGTTTTTCAAGCCCGGATATTATATCAAACAGAGTGCTTTTACCGCACCCGCTTGGCCCAAGTATTGAGACAAATTTGTTTTCTTCCAGACTTAGCGAAATATCTTTTAGCGTGTCCAGACCTGCAAAACTTTTTTTTATGTTTAAAGCTTCAATTTTCACTGTCATTATTTATGGGAGAAAC
>CAYNMO010000088.1:1949-7459 GCA_964398155.1 uncultured Actinomycetota bacterium
TCATTAGTATATGCATTTTTATAATCAAAACTCTGTTTTATGAGATTATTATCCAGCATCCATTTTGAAAAATTCTGCCATAATCCTTCATTCATTATTCCCCATTTTGGGCTGTCAGCCCGATACTGTGCAGCGAGATATTTCTGACTGGCCAAAACTATTTGCATGTCAAGCTCCGGAGCATTTTTTACAAGTACTAGTGCTGATTCCTCCGGACTGCCAATTGCAAAATTATAACCTTTCGACGTTGCTCTAAGGAATTTTTTGACCATATCAGGATTATCTTTAATTATTTTTTCACTTGTTATGATAACAGGCGTGTAAAAATCTATATTTTTATCAAAGTCCTGCAGTTTTAAAAAATTAATTTTAAAACCCTTAGCTTCACTTGCAATACCGTCCCATCCATAAAATATCCATGAAAAATCAACATCTTTTTGTACGCTCGTAATAAAATCAGAAGCACCGATATTTATTATTTGAACTTTAGAGTAATCCGCTCCGTTTTTTTCCATAAGTGCTCTTATCAATGCTTCTTCAACAGGAGAACCCCAGCCACCATATTTTTTTCCTTCAAAATCCTTTGGTGTTTTGATATTTTTTTCGACAGGAGAGGCAAATCCGGAAGTATTATGGGCGATAATTGCTGCTACAGCTTTGATTGGAAGCGGAGGGCTTGCAATCCTTGCATATGTTACCTGTTCCTGGTAGCTGATTCCAAACTCACCTTTGCCTGCAGCAATTAAATCAGCTGCTCCGCCTTCTGCCGGCTGGATAATTTCAACTTCAAATCCTTCTTCCGCATAATAGCCTTTGTCTCTGGCGACATAAATGCCTGTATGATTTGTATTGGGAACCCAGTCAAGCACGACTGTAATTTTTTGCAGATCCTGGTTTTTTAAAAGCGAACCACCATTTTGGGAGGCAGTTGTGCATGATGCCAAAGACAGTGCAGAAATAAAAATTAAAATCAGCACCATAAACAAAATAATCAGTCTAAATTCAATATTTTTGTTTTTCATAAAATTATTATCCTTTGTAATTTACTAAACTATGATTTCGTTTCCAAAAGCAAAACGATATGCTTAAATTCAATATTTTTGCATTTCATAACAGCACTATTCTTTGTAATTTGTTAAGCTATAATTTCGTTTTTATCATAACCGGTCCAGGGCATGGATTTTTTTTCAATTAACTCAATTAATTTTAACAGGGCAATACTTAAAAAAGTTATAACAATAATTGCACCGAAAACTTTGTCTGTGGCAAAAGAAAATTTTGCTCTTAACATATAAACGCCTATTCCGTCTTTTCCTCCGACCCATTCGCCGATTGTCGCACCCATTATACTGTAAGTCGCCGCAATTTTAAGTCCTGAGAAAAGGCCTCCAAGAGCAGCAGGGAATTTAACTATCCTGTATAAATGGTACTTTCCGGCACCCATGGATTTTAAAAGATTAATAAGATCCAAATCAACAGATCCCAGACCCTGGAGAAAACTTACTGAAATAGGAAAAAAGCATATAAGAACAACGATTATTATTTTTGGCAGATATCCGTATCCGAACCATATTATAAATAAAGGCGCAACCGTTATTATGGGTATTGTCTGAGAAGTAACAATAAGAGGGTACAGCACTTTTTTTACAAAAGGGATCCCATCCATAAGTATTGCAATAAACATTCCCAGAAAAACAGCAGCAGCAAAGCCTGTCAATGTTTCAAAAACGGTAACAAGTATGTGAAGCCACATAAGTTTAAAATTAACTGTCAGGCTGTATATTATTGTGCTTGGAGCAGGAAGAATATAGGCAGGCACTGAGCCGGTGCGGCATACTATTTCCCATATGGCAACAAGCAGCAGAAAAAATATCAATGAATAAAGATTACTTATAATTTTTTTATTGTTTTTAACGTCCATTATTTATCAATTATTATAGTCTTTTAATAAATCGGCTAAACCGGTTTGTTTAGTTTCCGAACCTCTTTAATCAAGAGTAAAATCCCGTCTTTAAAATCAAGCATGACTTTTTCTTTTTCAATAATATTACTAAGCCCCCTGACAGGGCAGAAAAGCAGTTTTTCTTCACTTAGCCTGTATTTTAAACCATCAGTATTTATAAAAAATGTAGACGGAGTCAGCGAGAATATGGAAAGAGAATTACCTATAATGCCGCTAATTTGCGCTGACTGCCTTAATACAGAAATCTCATGGGTTTCGTCAATAATTTTTATCTGGGCATTTGCAAGCTTTTCTGAGGAAATGTTAAAAATATTAGCCAGGCCATGATCCGTTCTTTTCCCGAGAGCACCTATTAAAATAATATTTTTTATATCGCGCTCAACCAGATATTCCAATGCAAGCTGCGTATCACTTTCGTCTTTTTCGCATGGAGATTTTATAAAAAGAGCGTCAGGGTTAATGGTTTTAAGGATTTTTTTATCATTCTCGCAAATACTGTCCATATCACCGATTACAATATCAGGGACAAGCTTTAAATACAGGCAGTTTTTTAAGGCTCCGTCAGCAGACACAATCATGAATTTATTATTGAAATGATACGTATTTATTAAAAGCTCCATCAGAAGCAGAGGATTTTCTATCTGGCCGTTTGCAATCAGAAGTGCTTTTGTTTTTGTCGATGTTTTCATTTTTTTTAACCTGTAAAATAAAAAAACTACCATCCGGGTAATCGGCAGGTAGTTATACTTAAAAAATATTTTCCTTCCGCTAGAATTACCTAGTTCAAGTTTCGTGGGTCGATTGGAAATCTGCCAATCCTCTCAGCCTTAAGCTCCCCGGTTCTTTAATTTTTAAAAAAACAAAATAACTTTATTGAATACTTTAAAATGATATTAAAATAAAAAAAGCATAATGTAAACAAATTAATTTTACTGACTTTTTGCACTGATTTTTTACGGGTGCTTTGTTTCTTTTATTAATATTATCTTTAAGATTTGGTGCAGAATATACAGTGTATGGTAATAATTCCACCGGTTTTATACAAGGATTTTTTCTGTCCGGTTTGCGTTTTTATCAATAGCATCTGTTAAAGTTTGAAGGTAGAATGTATAATGTCAGATAATGTATGAATAATGAAAGGAAAAAATGACCAGATTTGGCAATGAGCTTGCAAATAAAGTAAATAATTTAAAAAACCCTGAAATTACTGAAAAAGAAATAAAAGTCTTTACGATTAACTTTTTACAGGTAATGCATAATTTCAGGATAGACAAAAAAGTATACGATGATTTCAGTAAAAAAGCAGAGGAGCCTTTAAAAAACAAAGATGATATTATAAGAATTTCATCTGAAACATTAAAGACAATCGAAGAGAAAAGCAAAAGCACTCCTCCCAAACGTGGATCCTGGAAATAAAAAGAAAATCCGGGAGTGTTTGTTACTAAGGCATATCTTTTGACAAGTGTGCTTGTCAGCACGGAAGTGTATTGTTTTGGCTATGGCCCTAAAATATAATTTATGATTATTAATTATAAACAAACGATCCGCTGAGGTCGTTTTATTATTTTAACTATCAGCTTTTATAGTGTAATATGTTTTTAGGTGAATTTGAATATGAAATTTTCTTCAAGAAAGAAAGAAATCTTAAAGCAGGTTATACTTAACTTTATTGATAAGGCTGAGCCTGTTTCCTCGCAGGTGCTTGTAGAGAATTTAAAAAACGAAATAAGCTCTGCCACTATAAGAAAAGAAATGGCAGATCTTGAAGATATGGGATACCTTTCTCATCCGCATACATCTGCAGGCAGAATACCAACAGACGCAGGGTACAGATATTATGTGGATAATGTTATCTTTGGTGATAAAAAATCCATTGCGGCACCGAAGGAAAACCTTACTCCCTTAAATTTACCCGTAAACAGGGAAATGGACCTGGAAACAATTCTTGCGCTCTCAACTGATACCCTGTCAAAATTCACCAATTATCTTTCAGTGATAGTTACTCCGGAAGTAAATCAGGTCAGGCTGAGACATATTGAGCTTTTAAAATTTGAAGACAATGATTATCTTTTTGTCCTTATTACTGATTCCGGAAGAGTCTATAAGAAAAGATTCAGCATTACCGGATGATATAATGATATTGATTTACAAAGAATAACAAACATACTTAATTCTCAGGCCAGAGGAAAACTGATTAATGAAATCGCATTTGAAAATACATTAAAAATTGCTGAGAATGAAAAATATCTTGTATTTTTAATAAACAAGATAATGGGCATTATTAAAAGCTGCGTGGAAGGTATTAATTCTTATAACAGAATATTTGTAAGGGGAACCTTTTGTATTTTTAAAGATCCTGAATTTTTGGATTCTAATAAAGTGAAAAAAATAATGGATGTACTTGAAAATGAATACCTCTTAATGAAAATATTCCTGAGTATTTCCGATGAAAATGAAATAAGCGTCAAAATTGGAAGCGAAATTTATGGGTCTGAAACAGATGACTTAAGTCTTGTTGCGTCAAAATATAAAATAAATGAAAATTCGAGCGGCTCAATAGGAATTTTAGGTCCCAAAAGAATGAATTATATGAAAATGATAAGCATTTTAAGCAGATTTAGCAGCGAGCTGACTGATCTGCTTTATTATAAAACTTAAATTGCATTTTCTTTTACTTAAAAAATTAAGAAAATGACCATTAGTTTTAAGCTGCTTCAATTAGTTCCTGACAATATTTAGAGATTATTATTATTATTTATGTTAAATAATTTGAATTATTTTAAAATTTAATTAAAATAACTTATTTGTCTGATTATAAAAATTATAGATAAAATTTATATTAAATATTTTTAAAAACATTTTATCAGTTGCTTTAGGAGTGGATTTTTTTGGCGTCAAAAAAAAGAGATTATTATGAAGTACTGGGAGTTTCCAGAGAGTCTTCACTGGAAGAAATAAAAAAAGAATATAGAAAACTTGCTAGACAGTATCATCCTGATGTAAATAATGGCGATGGTGCATCTACGGAAAGATTTAAAGAGATTTCGGAAGCTTATGCTGTTTTAAGCAATGATGACAAAAGAAGACAGTATGACAATTTTGGTTTTAATAACAGCCTGTTTGACAATTTTGACAGTGAAAGTGTTTTTAGTGAATTTGGATTTGGAGATATTTTCAATATGTTCTTTGGGGGTGGAAATTCTTCAAGGGCTTCATCCAAAAGACAGACACGCGGCAGTCATATTGAAACCAGACTGGAAATAAGCCTTAAAGAAGCAGCATTTGGCATCGAAAAAGAGGTCGAGTATTCCTGCAGTGATTTATGCGGAGTATGCAGCGGCACAGGAAGCGAAGATCCCAATGGCATCGAAAAATGCAAAGTCTGCAATGGAACAGGTCAGATTAAGTACACAAGACAAACTATCCTTGGAAACATGGTAACTTCTTCTCCCTGCAGCAATTGTCAGGGGTCAGGAGAAATTGTAAAAAATCCATGTAAAAAATGTTCAGGCAAGGCAGGGCTAAAAAAATTCATCAGGGCCTTTGT
>CAYNMO010000088.1:7469-9636 GCA_964398155.1 uncultured Actinomycetota bacterium
ACAAGCAAAAAGAAAAAATAAGCGTTAAAATTCCTTCGGGTATCCATAATGGAGACAGCATAAGGGTTTCAGGCAAGGGCAATTCAGCAGGAAGAGGATCGATAGCAGGAGATCTTTATGTGGTTATTTCGATAGCGTCGCACCCTTTGTTTATAAGAGATGAAAATAATATAATAGCTGGTCTTGATATATCTTTTACTCAGGCAATACTTGGATCCAGATTTGAAATTGATACAATTGATGGCAGAGAGGAAATTGTCATTGAGCCCGGCACTCAGCCAAATACAAGGCTTGTATTAAAATCAAGAGGCATGGTCGAACTTAATGGATACCGAAGAGGAGATCATATTATTAATGTCAATGTTAAAATACCAACAAAACTTTCACGGGAAGAAATAGAAATATTAAAGAAACTTGCCGAAAATAAAGGCGAAATTGTTGGAGACGGAAGCAGATCATTTTTTACGAATTTAAAAGATGCATTTAAAAGATAATATGGTTTTTGACTTTATATCCCAATAAATACTAAAAAGAACTGCAAAAAATGAGCCATCCTTACTTTTTTATTTCCAGAGAAAATATATCCGGTAGTGTGATCGAAATTCTTGGTGATGATTTAAAGCATTTAAGCCAGGTATTAAGAGCCAGGCCGGGGGATAAAGTTGAAATATCGGATAATTTCCAATACAGATATGATGCCGAAATAATTGAAATAAAAAAGAATAGTGCGCAGTTAAGGATTACTAACAAATCAGAAATAATAAAAAGCCTGATTGAAGTATATTTGTTTCAGTGTATCCTGAAGAGAAACTCAATGGAGCTTGTAATCCAAAAAGCTGCAGAAACAGGGTTAAATGCAGTTATTCCTGTTAGAAGCAGCCGTGTTGCAGTATCTGAAGCAAAAGATGAAAAAAAATTATTAAGATGGCAAAAAATTGCACTGGAAGCTTCAAAACAATCCAAAAGTAATTTCAAATGTGAAGTTCTTGGTGATACTGGCCTGACTGATATTGATCCCGGAAAGTTTGATGTTTTTTATATGCCCTTTGAGGAAACAGATCCGGAAGAAATTAAGAAAACAAATATTTTTGCCAGTCTTGGTGAAATACTTAAAGAGAGAAGAGAAAGACAAAACAATACTGGCGTTTTTTTTGAAAGCGGGAATTACGCCAAAGCCAATAAATCAAATACTGCTGCGGGTGGTCTTAAAATAGGTTTTATAATCGGACCTGAGGGCGGTTTTAATGAAAGCGAAACTTTGTTTCTGGCTGGCAAAGGCGCGGTTATGCTAAGCCTTGGAAGCAATATTTTAAAGGCAGAAACGGCCGCAATTTTCATGTCTTCGGTAATAAAATATATTCTCGAAATTTACTGAAAGTTTTTTGATGGGGAACTTACTGAGGAGATGGCTGCGTAATGTTTTTTTGGGGGATATTTAAAATCTCTAATCCGCAACACTTGACAATAGCTCATTCGGGTAACTTTAAAAGCTAAAATCTTAAAAAAATAATAGAATAATTAATTTTTATTAAAGCCATCAGCCAGGTGTTTCAAACTTATAAAATTTAGTGTTTATTTTAAGCAGATAATTCACTGTAATCTGAGTTATTTACGGGAAAATAAAAAAAAGAAGTTAATATGATTAAAAACACAGATTTAAAAAATGAAGACAATTTTACAGCGCAACCGGTAAAATTTTCGACTGCAACATTTGGCTGCAAAACAAATCAAAGCGAATCAGACAAGATTACAGCAGAACTTTTATCGTATGGCTTAAGCCTGGTGGAATATACTGAGGATCCCGATTTTATGATTATAAATACATGCACGGTTACTTCAATAAGCGACAAGAAAGCAAGACAGTTTATCAGGAAAGTAAAAATTACAACTCCTGCTGCAAAAATAATTGTAACCGGCTGCTTTGTAGATTTAAACAGTAATTTTTTAAAGGAAAATGGAATAATTCATGTATTTCCCAATGACAAAAAAGATGAAATTACGAAGTTCATAAAAAATGAAGTCAGCTTTAAAGGCGAGACCATGGGAAATGATAACAAGCCGGATTCTATGGGGAAGCATACCAGAGAATTTATTAAAATTCAGGATGGCTGCGAACAAAATTGCTCCTACTGCATTGTCACGTATGTGAGGAATAAATATAAGAGTG
>CAYNMO010000089.1:0-5283 GCA_964398155.1 uncultured Actinomycetota bacterium
CAAAAGAGCATAAATGAAAATCAGCCGGTAGCTCTCAAGACAGAAGTTTCAGCCAAAGAGGTTTCAACGATTGCAGATGAAATAGTGAAACAGTTAAAGTTAATAATCAGTTAAAGTAAATATTAAATACCCGCTTTTACACACATAAACCCTATTATCCGGCATTTACATTCCGTTATCTGGCGGAATCAGAGACATCGATGAGACAATTTTATGGTAGTATTCGCCGGAGCCTTTCATTTTTCTTTCAAGTTTAGGGTCTTTAAAATCAATTCCAACAAGACCAAATTTTCTTGAAGGACCTGTGGCAAGCTCGAAATTATCAAAAGTAGACCAGTGAAAATAACCCTTTACCAGAATCCCTTCATTTACTGCCTTAAGCACATATTTTAAATGATCATGAAGAACTTTTGTCCTTAAGCTGTCATTTTCAGTGCAGGAGCCATTTTCGGTTATAATAAGCGGTTTTTTATATTTATCATAAAAATATTTCAGATTCCTGTATATGCCCTCAGGATAGATTTCCCAGATATCATCATGCGCAAGGCCATTCTTTTCCCAAAACTTCAGCCCTCTATCCGCATAAGCAACGGTAAAACCACCAGCCAGAAGAATCCTTGTATAATAGCTAAAACCTATAAAGTCAACTTTCCCCTTTTTGGTAAATAACTCATGGACTCCCTCATTCTGGACAAGTTCAGCAAATCTTTTTACTATTTTCTGGAAGACTGATTTTTCTGAAAAAGTATCCATTAGCATGGCAGCATATGAAATTCCAACCTGCATCAGCGGATACTTTTCTTTTGCGTAATCATATATCTGTTCATGTGCTCTTCCCATGTTTTTAAGAGTTTTTTTCCATCCGGAGATGCTGAATTTATTTGGAGGAAAATCTTTTAGAAGGTAGGTTTCAAGCCCATATGCATTAGGTTCGTTAAAACTATTTAAATAATCAATATATGGACCAAAGTAATCAAGGACTTTTTTCGAATAATCAACAAATATATCGGCTGTCTTATCAGAAGGCCATCCGCCATATTTAAAGATCCAGGACGGATTAGAAAAATGATGCAGCACAAGCATGACTTTTTTATTGTTTTCTTTTAATGTCTTAAATATATATTCGTAGTGAGCCAGGACATCCTTGTTTAATTCCCCGAAAGGCTCTTCCTGAAGTTTTGACCAGTCCATACTGAATCTGTAGGCATTACCGAGATAAAGGATATATTCCATATCTTCCCTGTATCTCTCATAATGCATAATGGCATTGTTAAGTGGCGTTCCGTCTTTTCCTACAAACCCCTGCCATTCTGTTTTCCCCGCGCCTTCAATCTGAAAAGCACTTGTTGCAGTCCCTAAAATAAAATCATCCGGGAAAAACATATCGGAGTCCGGCAAAGAGGAACTTTCGCCAGTTGGGATATTCTCCATAAAATTATTTTCTTTCATATTTAAGCCTGTGAAACCGATTGGAACATTTTACATATGAATTTATTTCATATTCAATCCATTGAAGCCATGTTACTATGCGACTGTTTATCTGTAATCTGAATAATTTAATAATTTTCAGTAGATAATTTTCAAAAGAACCAAACTTGTGAAAATTTAGAACTTAACCAAAACAGGTAATTAATTAAAAGCCAGGCCATTTGCCACAACCCAAATAATTTCAGGTAGGTAATTAGCCAGAATACTCTAATCAGGAAAATTTTAAGCCTGATTTAAACAAATAATTCATTAAAAACATAAGTTATTAAACAGGAACCAGATAATGTTTAATAGTCTGAGATATGCCCCTGGCCGCTTAAGATACACCGACTAAAATAAAAATACATGCTGGTTAAAACCAATATTAACAACAATTTGCCTGCCGTAATCATCAGTATATTGCCAAGGCATTTAATAGTTACTATTTTTTAAAGTAATTATTGTAATTTTACAATATAATATTCCATAATTACATATATTAATAATTAACTTAAAAAGAAATTAAATGCCAAAATTCCTTATAAAGCTAAACAGAATATTTGCATATATTTTAATTCCCCTCGTAATTGCAATACTGATTACCGGATACAGAAATACTGAGCATTTTACTTTTATAAACAGAGGTGTCGCAAACCTGCTTCATTCAGTTTGGCTTAATCTTGCATTTCTTGTACTATTTACAGTTCACAGCCTTATTGCCGTCAAGCTCGCGCTGATTAGAAACAAAATAACTGCAAAATATCTGGACGCCCTGCTTGCGGTTATCGGCATTTTATTTATAGCAGGGTTTGCATATTTTGCATTCAGGACAGGTTAAAACCATCCAAATACAGCAAAACAAAACAGACATATTAAAATTATTATAATGAAAAGAAAATCAAAATTAATTATTTCCCTCCTTGTCTTGTTTCTTGCGGCAAGTCTTGTTTTTTTTGGATATTACATAATTAAAAATGAATATTCCAAAAGAGTTCCAAAAGGAAACACAATAAATGGATTTGATGCTTCAAAAATAAATGTCGACCTTATTAAGGATGATATTGAGTTTGCCAAAGCGATACCGGAGTACAAAATGAGATTTTCCGGCCTGACAGACAGACAATTAGACCTGACATTTTTAGACATTGTGTCAAATTACAAAGACAGAATTAAAAACTTTACTGCAACGGGTACAAGATCTGACGGAAATATTATTTCAGTAAATTATACCGGAATTAACCTAAGTGAACTGCTTAAGGGTATTTCAATACTACCCGAGGCAAAAAATATGCTTGTTTATTCAACAGATCTCTATACCGCAATTTTTAACAAAAGTGATTTTGGAAGCAATAAAATATATCTTGCCTGGAAGAAAGACAATCAGTACTTAAATCCCACCCAGGACGGTTTTTTAAAGATTGTTTATGACGGGGACAAAACAAGCAAGTGGGTAAAAAATCCTGTATTTTTTGATTTTATCGGTGATTTTGACTATAGCGTTGGAAATAAGAACAATGTTCCAGCTGAAACTGTTACATTTATTTCGGAACAGGATCTGTTTACTCTACAAATAGGACCCACCCCTCAAATAAATACCGCAGACTGGACACTTTCACTTACGGGTCTTGTAAAAAACAAAATTACTCTCAATTATGAAGACATACTTAAAATGCCTCAAAAAACAGAATACGCAACTCTTGAAACCATTTCAAACCCTATAGGAGGCTCAAGCATAGGAAGTGCCTTGTGGACTGGTGTCCCCTTTAAAGATATTCTTGAAAAAGCCGGAGTCAAAGAGGGTGCAATTAAAGTGGTATTTTATTGTGATGACGGATACTCTACGAGCCTTACTCTTGAAGAAGCCATGCAGGATAATGTGATTCTGGCTTACAAAATTAACGGGAAAGTTCTTCCGGATGTGCAGGGCTATCCCGCAAGGATGGTAATACCAGACAAATATGGAATGAAGTGGGCAAAATGGATAACTGAAATTGAGCTTGTTGATTATGACTTTAAGGGATACTGGGAAAGTCGTGGCTGGTCAGATTACGCAGGACGGGACAGGCCTGACAAGCGGTTTGAATAAGATTTAATCTTAATATATTCTGTGACAGTTAAGCCTGCTTTCATACCAGCTTAGAATACTTTAGCCAAAGTCAGCCCTAAAACCAAATTGCCTGCCATAAGCCCAATTGTATTGCTGATGTCCCAGCCAGCTGCTATATTTTTTGATAAATTTCTAATTTCATCAATATTGTTTAAAGAAATAATCAGTAATTAATAATCTAAAAAAATAATATACTAAATAATTATCTTGATTTTTTTAAAATTAGTACCTAATATCTTAATAGACGTTGTATTTGGTTTTTTGCTGAGCATCTGGCGGATTTCTTCTTTTGAAGTATTCCAAGTTTAAATTCTAATTTTCTTGTCTTAATTAAAGCAAAATTAAATAAAATCCAACACAAAACATATTAAACTAATTTAAGAAATAATTAATATTTTATTTTTTCTTATTTTAATTGAAAGGAGCATTTTTTAGTGGATAGTGACAATATTGTTCAAAAACGTAAAGTACTTGAAGAAAAAACTATATCCGATCTGCAGATAATTGCAAAAAATCTGGACATATCAGGGCTTTCCAGGCTTAAAAAGTCTGATTTGATTGAAAAAATAATGGCAGTAACAGACCCCCAGCCTCAGGCTGTCGGAGTATCGGAAGAGCAGCAAACAGAAATCGAAATCAAAACCCCCGAGCCCCCAAAAGTTTGTGAAGATGACTTAATGGAAGCTCCGGTTAAAAAAATAAAACTGGACGATTCTTTTGAAGAGGTAGCCCCTCTTGCAGTTGCTGCGGAAGAAGTACCTGCAGAAACCGCTGAAGTAAAAGCATCCGCTGAAAAAGAAAAGAAGCCTTACGCAGAAAAAGAAGTTTACGAAGAAAGAATGAAAGGTATACTTGATATACTTGGAGACGGCTACGGATTTTTAAGGACCAAAGGATATCTTCCAAGCGCAAATGATATATATGTTTCTCAGTCACAGATAAGGAAGTTTCATCTAAGGCAGGGAGACGAAGTTTTTGGTGTTGTCAGGCCTCCAAAAGACAATGAAAAGTATAACGCACTTTTAAGGATAGAAAAAGTTGACGGAATGGACCCTGATTCCATGAGAAGAAGAGTTCCTTTCGAATCACTTACTCCTATTTATCCAATGCAGAGACTAAGACTTGAAACTATTAATTCAGGAGTTACAGCAAGAGTAATAGATTTGGTTTCTCCAATTGGCAAAGGGCAGAGAGGACTCATCGTGTCCCCTCCAAAAGCAGGAAAAACAACTATTTTAAAAGATCTTGCAAACAGTATCTCCATAAATAATCCGGAAGTTTACATCATGGTTCTCTTAGTTGATGAGCGTCCCGAAGAAGTAACCGATATGGAGAGATCAGTCCGTGGGGAAGTAATAAGCTCTACTTTTGATCAGCCCTCAGATAATCATATTCAGGTTGCCGAACTTGTTCTTGAAAGAGCAAAAAGACTGGTTGAGCAGGGGAAAGATGTACTGATTCTTCTTGACAGCGTAACAAGGCTTGCAAGAGCATATAACCTTTCAACACCTGCAAGCGGGCGTGTTTTATCAGGCGGCGTGGATTCCACCGCTCTTTTTCCACCAAAAAGATTTTTTGGTGCTGCACGTAATATTGAGTTTGGAGGAAGCCTTACTATACTTGCAACTGCTTTAATAGATACAGGCAGCAGGATGGATGAAGTAATTTTTGAAGAATTCAAGGGCACAGGAAATATGGAAATTAATCTC
>CAYNMO010000089.1:5293-7893 GCA_964398155.1 uncultured Actinomycetota bacterium
TATGCTTGTGACTGGTATTGTAAAAATGGATGCTAAAAGAATATTTCCAGCTATCGACATAACCCGATCCGGCACCAGAAAAGAAGAACTTTTAATGACTGACGATGAAGCAACACTTGTATGGAGGCTTAGAAGGATTCTTCATGAAAAGGAACCCGAAGTTGCAATAGAGCAGCTTATTGACTATATAAGAAAAACAAAGACAAACCAGGATTTCCTTGACGTCATAAAGGCAAGCTTTAAGGGCCAGGAGTCACCTTTTGCACCAAGAAACATGTAATACGGCAAGTCAGGAAAGGCTTCAGTAAACCAGATTTTTTAATAAAGCCTCAAATAAATATTTACCCTTTTTAATAATTGTGGTAAAATTCCCTATTTAGCTGTTTAAATAAGTTTGTTAATAAATTCATTTGCAGTATTTGTGATTTTAATTTTAGAGTAAATTTTAATAAGAGAGGAAGATTTAAAATGAAAAAAGAAGGACATCCTAAATATTTTGACTGTGCTGTTTCCTGCTCATGCGGAAATACATGGACAACCAAATCGACAAAAAAAGAATTAAAACTTGATCTTTGTTCAGCATGCCACCCTTTTTATACCGGAAAACAAAAGTTAATTGACAGTGGAGGAAGAGTTGACAGGTTTAAAAAGATGATGAAAAAAGTCAAAGCTACTGCCAATTCCAAGTAATATAAATGCCAAAAAACAAATTAAATACTGAAAAAATAAGCAGTAATGGTTCGTGCAAAAAAAATTATTGTAATATAGGCGGTCAGGCGGTAATTGAAGGTGTCATGATGAGGAGCCGAAATTTCTGGGCTCTCTCAGTCAGAAGACCTGACAAGACCATTTCCACCAATGTTTACAGCGCACAGCCAATCTCAATGAAGCATAAATTTCTAGGCTGGCCTTTTATAAGAGGTTCAGTTTCTCTTGTTGAGAACCTTGCCATAGGATTTAAAGCTTTAAGTTTTTCTGTTAACGAGTCAACTGATGAAGACATCAAGTTTTCCAAAAAGGAAATGGCACTTTCCATTATAATAGCTGTAATATTTACAGTCGGAGTTTTTTTCGTGTCACCTACATTAATAAGCAGGACCTTCCAGGCTTATGTAAAAAATTCGTTTTTATTTAATCTTCTTGAAGGGATTATAAGGATTGTATTTTTCCTGATTTATATATTTCTTGTTTCGCTTCTAAAGGATATCAAAAGGCTTTTCCAGTATCACGGTGCCGAGCACAAAACAATTGCCGCATTTGAAAACAGAGATGAGCTTATACCTGAAAAAGTCCAAAAATATTCTACGCTTCACATGAGATGCGGGACAAATTTTTTGCTTATAGTAATGGTGGTTGCAATTTTCGTATTTGCAATTCTGGGTAAACCTCCTATTTACTGGAGGATAATTTCAAGAATTGTATTAATTCCTGTAATTTCAGGTATTTCATATGAGCTTATCAAAATAGCAGGCAGGTTTGCTGACAATAAATTTATTCATATCCTGTTTTACCCCGGACTTCTTCTCCAGAAAGTCACTACAAGACAGCCCGATGATTCGCAGATTGAGGTTGCCATCGAGTCCTTCAAAAAAGTTCTTGAAGCCGAAAGTAATTTAAGAGCAAAGACTTTGGAGGAGAAAAAAAAAACATTTGAAGACACTTATGAAAGTCTCATGCAGAAAATGGCAGATGCCGGAAACAGAAATGATGTTGAAACAATCAAGGAAGCCGGTAAAAAGATTTCCGATCTTGAAGAAATAATTGATCTCTCAAAAAAATACCGTACTTTGATTTCGGCCATTGAAGATGCCAGAGAAATGGTTAAAACCGAAAAAGATGAGGAAATGAAAGATTTCCTTAAGGAAGAGCTAAACGAAAATATTGGAAACAAAGAAAAACTTGAAGGCAGCATAAAAAGATTTTTAACTCCCAAAGACCCCAATGATCTTAAAAATATTCTTGTTGAAATTAGGGGAGGTGCCGGAGGGGACGAGGCCGCCCTTTTTGCAGGCGAGCTTTATCGGATGTATACAAGATACGCCGAAGGGAAAAAATGGCAGCACAATGTTTTAAGCTCAAGCTCATTTGGTGCCAATGGTTTTAAAGAAATAATATTTGAAATTAATGGACGCGGGGCTTACGGTATGATGAAATATGAGTCTGGAGTCCACAGAGTCCAAAGAGTTCCCGTAACAGAATCCAGCGGAAGAATTCACACTTCTACAGTTACAGTTGCAGTTCTGCCTGAGGCAGAGGATGTGGATGTCCATATAGATCCAAACCAGATTAGAGTAGATGTTTTTCGCTCAAGCGGCCCAGGAGGACAGTCCGTAAATACAACTGATTCCGCAGTTAGAATAACCCATATCCCGACAGGCATGATTGTTTCCTGCCAGGATGAAAAGTCGCAGCTTCAAAATAAAGAAAGAGCCCTTAAAATACTTCGGGCAAGACTTCTTGAAATAGAACAGCAGAAACAGCAGGATCTTGCAACACAGGTAAGAAAGTCTCAGATAGGTACAGGCGACAGAAGCGAAAGAATAAGAACATATAATTTCCCCCAAAGCAGGCTTACAGACCACAGAATCTATTTTACGACT
>CAYNMO010000089.1:7903-9621 GCA_964398155.1 uncultured Actinomycetota bacterium
CAGGCTTACTGAGATACTTGCAGGTGATATGGAAGAAATGGTGGATGCGCTTAAACGTGAAGATGAAGAAAAGAAACTTGAACAGATTGGCTCCATTTAATCAGATTTTGTTAAATAACTCAGTTTCCAGTAAAATTTTTGTTTAAATTAAGCATAAAATATTTTTCATTATATCGTTTTGACTAAATATTAACCGGATGCTAATTGGTTTCCGGTGAACAAATTAAATTTTTATTTAATTATTTGTCTAAATTAACCTTAACATTTTCCTAATTAGTTCACCTTAGGCAAATGTTAACTGGATACTAATTAATTACTTGTGATTAATTTAAGTTTTTAGTGAATTAAATATTTTAATTTAGCTAAAAATATTTACAATTAGACTATTTTAGATAGTTATTTACATGGAACTGATTATTTTTTTGATCCTTTATGTTGTTTGGTTTGGCAGATTTATTTAAAAAAACCGGAGTTTAAAAAAAATTGCAGAAACAAATATGGAATATAAGCAAACTGCTTGCGTGGGCAATGGACTATTTTAAAACCAAAGAAATTCCTGATCCAAGGCTTTCCGCCGAACTTCTTTTGTCCGCTGTCCTGAATTTATCGAGGATGGATCTTTACCTGAAATATGATCTTGAATTAGACGAAACTCAGCTTAAAACATACAAGGCAATGATTCTTCGAAGGCTGGGCCATGAGCCAATACAATATATAACAGGCGAAGCATATTTCCGGAAGATAAAACTCGAAGTTGATAAAAGCGTGCTCATTCCCCGGCCGGAAACAGAGCTTGTCGTTGAAAGTGCAAAAAAAGCAATTCTGCGTCTTGCAGGGCTGAAAACTGCCTCAATGAAGTCGAACAAAGCAGGCGCAAACAATAGTGAAAACAGCATTACTCAGACAGATAAATCCCAAATATCTCAAAATAAATCCCAAATATCTCAAAAAGGGTCAAAAAAAATACAAAATAAAGAAGATTCTGACACAGACAATATCGGGATGGATGCTTTAAGCCCAAATCATATTATTAATGTTCTCGAAATAGGAATCGGAAGCGGTGCTATTGCACTCAGTCTGCTGTTTGAAACAGAGCTTAATGCAGACCAGACACTTCCAATCAATGTTATCGCAACAGATATAAGCGGAGACGCTCTAAAAACTGCTTTAAAAAATGCAGGCAATATTTTAACTCCTCAAAAATTTTGTCATCTGGATCTTTTTGAATGTGACGTAATACCCGGAGACAACGAGGAATTTTTAAATAAATATTTAAAAAACATTGACATGATTATCTCAAACCCGCCATATATTGCTGAAGCCAATTACAAAAATCTTGAAAAACAGGTAAAAGACTATGAGCCTGAGCAGGCATTAAATGCCGGAAAAACTGGAACAGAACAATACAGTCATATAATAAAAATGGTAAAGCCATTTTTAAATCCTGCTGCTTCCTGCATTATTTTTGAAACTGATCCGCTGACTTCTCCTGAGCTTCAGAGGATAGTAAAATCCGAATTTAAAGACTGCAGCATTACAATTGAGAAAGATTATAACGGCCTGGAGAGAATCCTTACTGTATTTATTGGTAATTAAAAAGATTATACTGTCAGTTACAGAACCCTCGCCTCGCATTTATAGGAAATTAAAAGACCACTCATATTTTGCTAAAATTTAAAAAAAGTGATCTGATTTAGATGATAATGGATTGGACAGAA
>CAYNMO010000090.1:0-9593 GCA_964398155.1 uncultured Actinomycetota bacterium
GGATGAACGATATTAAACTGAATACAATCGAAGAAGCTGTTGAAGACCTTGCAATGGGGGAAAAGCAATTAGTCGCAATATGCAGGGCCCTGACACATGATGTTAAGCTAATAATAATGGATGAACCTACCGTTGCTCTTACGAGGAATGAGATCGAACTATTATTTAAAGTAATACTATCACTTAAAGAAAAAGGCATTTCAACTCTTTTTTTGAGTCATAAACTCTCAGAAGTATTCCAGATTTCGGAAAAGGTAACTATTATTCGTGATGGAAATAAGGTTGGAGAGTTCAAGACCAATGAGCTTGACAATAATAAGCTGATATTTTATATGACAGGTAAAAAAATTGAAAAGAGTATTTATTCTTATGATGAAGAAAAAAATAAAGATAATATTCTTTTAGAAATAAAAAATCTTAGCAAAAAGAATAATTTTAAAAACATTAACTTTAAATTATTAGCTGGTGAGGTTATTGGAATAACGGGATTACTTGGATCAGGCAGAACAGAACTTGCTCTGTCAATTTTCGGCTTAAACAAACCCGAGGAGGGTCAAATATTCGTTGAAGGGGAAAAAGTAAAAATAAATTCACCTCAACAAGCTATAAAATTGGGAATAAGCTTCCTTCCTTCTGACAGGATTACGGAAGGATTATTTATAAAAAAATCAGTATATATAAATTTACTTATTACCGTGATAAGGGAAGGCCTCAATAAATTAGGGCTAATAGACTATAAAAAAATGAAATCAAAAGCTAAAAAACAAGTTGAAGATCTGGAGATAAAGACTTCTACGTTAGATGCCCAGATAATCAGTCTCTCGGGAGGGAATCAGCAGAAAGTAGCTTTAGGTAAATGGATTTCTACAAATCCAAAAATATTTATTTTAGATTCACCTACTGTAGGTGTGGATATTGGTGCAAAGTATAATATTTACAGTGTAATAAGAAAACTCGCTTTAGAGCAAAAAATGGGAATAATTATAATTTCAGATGAAATACCTGAAGTAATGGAAAATTGTAATAAAATTTTACTGATGAAAAAAGGTGAAATAATTGATACTGTTTATCCAAAAAATACTACAGAAAATGAGATTTTTAGCAAGATCAGCAGCAGCGATTTGAGCGATAATTAATATTTTTAAAAACAGAGGTGATTTAATTAATGCTAAAAAAAATTTTTAGAAAAAATGAGGTAGTTTTATTTATAATAATTCTTTTATTTATGATTATTCTTACATCATTTAACCGTTCTTTTTTAACTCTGGAGAACTGGTTTGATATGATAAAAAATAATTCAGGAATGATGATTTTGGCAATAGGTTTTTTGGTTGTGCTTTTATCTGGGGGGATAGATTTATCTTTTACTGCGGTTGGAATTTTTTGTACATTTATAGCTACAAATATTCTTGTAACATATAAAATTAATAATTTATTTTTAGCTTTCGGAATCGCCTGTGGTTTTGGCATTTTTTTGGGAGCTATTAATGCATTCTTTATTGCCTATTATAAAATACCGCCTTTAATAACTACTCTTGCAACTTATGCAGTCTTTAATGGGAGTCTTCTTGTAATTGCAAAAAATAAATCTTTTTATGCCTCAGAATTGCCATTATGGTATAAAAAATTTGGAGTGCTGAATATTTTTACAATCACAAAACCTGACGGAGGCAAATATGGATTATCCATATTTGTAGCAATAGTTATTTTGGTTATTTTATTTACCTGGTTTATTTTAAAATACACCATGTTAGGGAAAGGCATCTATGCCATTGGCGGTAACCAGGAATCAGCGAAAAGATCAGGATTTAATATCATGAAAATTCAATTCTTTATTTATTGCTATATTGGATTTTTGGCCGCTATAGCTGCAATGATGGAGACATTTACTCTGCAATCAGTACAATTAGTAGGATATAGTGTTGCGGATCTGAGTGTTATTGCTGCAGTAATATTGGGAGGGGGAAGAATATCCGGAGGTTACGGGACTATATTAGGGACAATTTTTGGAGTTGTCATTCTTATGGTATTAAAAAATAATCTTGTACTTATAAGACTCTCCTCTTTTTGGAATGAGTTCATAATTGGCTTAATAATTGTTCTTGGAGTAGTAATAACTACAATACAGGCCAAACAAAAAAGCCGCGGGACTGCAATTATAAAAATATAATAATATTTTAAGTTTTTTAGAGGGAGGTTATTGATTGGCTATTAAGAATTCCAGAAATATTCTACTGGTTATTATGATGGCACTGGTATTTGTGTTGATGTCCATTTTAATCCCCAGGACTTTTTTTAGTTCACAAAATATACAATCAATGTTGTTTCAGTTATCAGGTTTTGGCTTCCTGGTAATTGCTCAGATGATAGCCATGGTATCTGGGGGAATAGATCTTTCTATTGTTTCCATAATGAGTGTTTCGGGTATTTCTGCAGCGCTGATAATGACCAAATTCATAAATGAAACATCAAGTAATTTAAGTACTGTATTAATAGTAATTTTTGCTATTTTGGTGGCGCTGATAGTCGCTTTAGCATGTGGGTTTATAAACGGCATACTTATAGGCTATATTGGTGTCCCTCCTATTCTTGCAACTCTTGGCACAATGAGCCTTTTTATGGGAATAGGTATAATAATTACTGGAGCGAAAGGGATTGTCGGTTTTCCATCTGGTTTTTTAGAAATAGGTACCGGTTCTATATATAAGATACCAATACCTTTCTTAATTTTTATTTTTATATCACTTTTAATTGCACTTGTTTTAAATAAAACAGTGTTTGGATTGCAATTGTATATGATGGGGTCTAATCCAACAGCAAGTACTTTTTCCGGCATAAATAATAGACTTATGCTAGTAAGAACATATATGCTTGGTGGTCTTATGTCAGGAATATCTGCTCTTATATTAATAGGCCAGGCTAACTCTGCAAAATCAGGTTATGGTTCAGGATTTTTAATTCAATCGATTATAGCGGTAATATTAGGTGGGATAGATCCGGCAGGAGGATTGGGAGGAATATCAGGAGTAATAATAGGCATCATGATAATTCAGATGATTCAGAGTGGTTTTAACATGCTGGGGATGAATATTTTTTGGACAAATATTATTTTTGGAACCGTCCTGCTAATTGTTATGGTAATAAATCAATATTTGGGGAAGGATATTTTTTCAAGAAATAAAACAAATATATTAAAGAAGAAAAATTAATTTAACTTTGATAAATAAAAAGTATTAATATTTTCAATACAATAATTAATGTAAAACTTTTAAGGATAATATTTTAAAGCGTATGAATAAATATATAAAATTTATTATACAGGGGAGGTAAAAATGTCCATAACGTCAAAAGAGAGAGTACAAATTGCATTAAATCACAAGGAACCTGACAGAATACCAATTGATTTAGGAGGATTTCTTTCCGGTATTAATTATCTGGCTTATGAAAATTTAAGAAAAAAATTAGATTTGGAACCAAAAGAAAGAGAATTTGTTGGTGTAATTACAGGTACACTTAAAACACATGATGATGTTTTAAAAATGTTCAATGTAGATACTCGCTATGTATATCCTGGTAATGCAGAAGGCTATGACCCAAAGTGGAGATATGCTAAAGAAACTGACGGATATGAAAAAAATTGGAATATTGGTATATCGTTTGTTGATAAATGGGGGACAAGATGGTCAAAGCCTCCTTCCAGCTACTATTTTGATATTGAAGATCGACCACTGGCAAATTTGACATTAAATGAGCTAAAAAATTGGGATTGGCCAGATCCTAAAGCAAAAGGTATAACTACAGGACTTAAAGAGCAGGCAAAAAAAATTAGTGATGCAGGATTTGCAGTATTTTCAGTTATGGAGGGACCTTTTGAACTTATACAATATCTTTTGGGCTTGGAAAATTTATTTATAAAGCTCTATGATGATCCCAAGTTGATTCACTGGTTATTAGATAAAGTTACAGAGGTAATGATAGGTATTTATGGGTCATTTATGGAAGAAATTGGAGAATACATGGATTGTGTTTTGTATTTTTCTGATCTTGGAGAACAGAGGAGCACTATTGTTAGTCCAAAAACGTGGAGAGAATTTGCAAAACCGCGTGAAGCAGAGATAGTAAAGGCATTAAAAAGAAATAGTAATGCCAAGGTTGCTTTTCATACATGTGGATCATGCTGGGATTTAATGGATGATCTTGTTGAAATTGGCGTTGATGTTTTAAATCCTGTTCAGACTTCTGCTGCAAAAATGGATCCTTTTAAACTAAAAGAAAAATATGGAGATGTCATGAGTTTTTGGGGTGGCGTTGACACACAAACAGTACTTACAAAAGGTACCCCGGAACAAGTAGTCGAAGAATCAAAAAAAATCATTTGCGCTCTTGGTCAGGGCGGCGGATATTTATTTGGAAGCTGTCATAATATACAAAATAATGTTTCTCCTGAAAACATAATAGCTCTTTTTAAATCCGGCTATGATTTTGGGAAGTATCCTTTAAACTGTAAATAGTTAAAAGTAAGCATAAGCAAGTGGCAACTATTTTATTGAGACTAGGATCTTTAATACTGAATCTAATATTTTAAATGACTGCTATGCTTATTTCTGATAGGTTTTTTTATTAAAGACTGATATAAATTTTTAAGAAATAAAAAATATAAAAAAATGAGTTTGGGTAATATTCCAAGCTCATTTTTTTATTGGTCGTCTGACATGGGCAGTAACCAGGTGATGAAAGTCGCTATGGGCTTGGAAGTGGGAACCGTTAGCCAAGAGCAAGGGTGTCTTCCTTTAGATAGAATCTAAAGGAAGCTTAAGGCAAAGTCTCACACTGACGAACTGAAAATGTATGTGGGGTATATGTGGAACGGACGATTTTTTCGTTTAAGAAATTAAATAAAAAGTATTAATTGCACTTGGGCAGACAAAAAAAGTAATATATTTGATTGTAAATATTTTATAAAATAATAAATATATTTGTAATAAAAAAAATTAAGGTTATAATTGAATTATTATTTATACATTAATTAGAAAAATAAAAGAAAGATGCCATAAGTTTTAACAGCTATTGTACAAGTAATTTTTTTCCTAAGAAAGATTAACTTTAGAGAATGTTCTGCGATTCATGAAATACGGAAATTTCAAACACTATCTATTTTAATTATTTTAATGTTCTGTTTTTTTTAATACATTTTTTAAAATTGACAAAATGGTTTATTAAAAAATAAACCATAAATATATAAAAAAAGAGAAAAGTTCATAAGAAGAAAGATAAGGAGATTAAAAACATGAAAAATAAGAAGCTTATAATTGTTATTTCATTATTATTAATGATTTTTTTGTTGCCCGCGTGTTCATCTTTGCAAATTCCATCCGTAAAGGCTGCCGCAACCGTAATGACGGTAGAAGCAAACATTTCCATGTCGGACGACCCAGGTAATCCGCCCGTAAATGATTCCGTTCAAACAGTTACCTTTACGTTTAGCGAGCCACTGGATCCTAAGACTATTACCGGCGCAGTTACCCTATACCAGATGGATGCCGGCGGAATTGCAGTCAATCAAAAGTGTGTATCAAAAATTAATCCGGATAACTCCAAACTCCTCGACATCAACACCGAAAGTGTTGAAAAATTTGCCGAGGGCAAAGAGTATAAAATTGTATTAAGCAATGCCCTAAAATCAACAACAGGCCTGGCTATGGGGAAAGATTTTACATGCTATTTTGCTACAAACTATACGCTCAGTCTTGCTGGTAATAATGCATTAAATAATACCAGATCGCAAATCGTTGTTATAAGCGACATACATTTAGGCGTGAGTGATGCTTTTGCCGAAACGCAAAAAAACAAGGCAGCACTTGTAAATTTACTGACTCAGATAAAAAATTCGCCTAATGTAGCAGAACTTGTTATAGGCGGGGATTTGCTGGATGGATGGTTTGTGCCAATGGATTATGTACTACCAGACTCACAATCAACATTTTTTGATTCAGTAGCTGCAAACAATCAGTCCATAATAGATGCAATAAACGCTATTATTAAAGCCGGCCAGATTAAAGTAACTTATGTTCCTGGAAATCACGATCTGCTGCTCACAGATGCAGACCTCGAGAAAATTTTACCGGGAATAAACCAGGCAAGAGGCGATGTACAGGGATTAGGGACTTATATTACAGGAAAAAATTCAGAAATAGTCATTGAACATGGGCATAAATACAATTTTTTCTGTGCTCCTGATCAAATTTCAAACAGGGATATAACAAATAACAATTCTTCCGTACTTCCGCCAGGTTATTTTTTCACAAGAATAGCAACATCTTCAGTTGTTGAAGGTCATCCTTCTTCCACCAATACTTTTCCTGTTGTAACCGCTGATAAAAAAAATGCAAGCCAGTTTAATTATTATTTGTATTATGAGACATGGAAGGGTATTCTGACTACCCTGCCTGTAACTGAAAGCTTTTCCGATAAGGCTATAAAAACAAATATTGACGGTTATTCACAGCCTGTTGCGATAAATGATTTGCTTCCTCAGCAAAATGCAAAGGATGGATTAATTGATGTAACTCTGTATAAAGGAGCACCGGATACCTGGGACAAAAGGCAGACACTTAATGGCGTGAAGGTTAAAATTCCGGTAGATATAGCTATTACACAGGCATCCGCATATAGTTTTACGGATGACCAGGCAAAAGCGCAATTCTTTGATATTGATGCATCTAAAAGAATTGTTGTATTTGGACATACGCATGGTGCCTGTGTATTACCGGAAACTAATCTCAAAGGACAAAAAACCATCTATGCAAATTCCGGGACCTGGATCGATGATGCAGAGGGTTATCCGACAATGACTTTTGTTGTTATAACACAGCCTCAATCCGGCTCAGCTGTTGAAATTGTAAATCTTTATAAATATTCGCTAGACGATACCATCACACAGTGGGGAGATGGTCAGGCAATAACAAACTGATGTTAAGGATAAATAGAGAACGGTTTACTTTTGAGCATATGTCATAGATAAAACTGATTGATTTAAGAGAAAAAATTTGAGAGGTATCTGGTATAATTATTTTATAAGTTTTGGATGGTTTAAAGTATTTATGATGCCAGGTTTTATTTCACCATATATTTATAAGGAGCAATAATTTTGAATCTGCTTGTTAAGATTTTAGTTACTATTGGCAGCAGCGCTTCTATTGGCTTTGGAGTGTGGCACTTTTTTGTACCCAAAGCCTGGAAGTGGTATTCGTATATTGATATAAATGCGACAGAGCTGGTAGCGGCTGTTCGGGCAATCAATGTGTTCTTTTCTTTATCTCTGGTATTGTTTGGCTTATTAAATATACTATTTATTTATGGGGGCAGATCAAACAGATATTCAATAATTGTAATGCTTGCTGCAACTTGTATTTTGTGGATAACCAGACTCGTTTTTCAGCTTATTTATCCACAGGGCTCGATAAGCCCTGCTCTCCAGTACGGAATGCTATCGGCATTCATATTTGTGTTTTTATGCTACATAATTTCATTATTTATTATTGTGTCGCAGAAAATAGGCGGTTAATAATCTGTAGATTGCGGCCCAATAACAGGCTCGGCAGGGTAGTTTTTTTAACAGCTGTCTGGCCGGTTTGTTGGCCCAGCAACTATTTAAAAATCAGTGTGGGTTATGGGGTGGTAAGTCAGGATATTATTTAAAAAGCCCGTATAGGCCTGACACGCCCGCTGCTCACCCCAACGTCGTAGTAATGGTTGCCATTGTAGAAATCTACCTTCCATGCGATGCCCGTATCGTACCCAGAAGAACTCCAGTAGCAGATAGAAGCAAAACTACCAAGACCATTTAAATAAAGGTTTTCATACATTAAGTTAAGTTCATCTTTTGAAGGCATATACCAGTCATTATAACCATTAAGCGCCAGGTCATCACAAAGCTTTGCAGCATAGTTTCCGTTGCCCTGAGTTGCTACTATTTTCTGCGTATTGCTTTTCCCTGTACCTATTGCAGTTTGTGTTGCGCTGATAAATGGATGATTTCCATATCCTCTGAAATCCCATTGTATCCAACCGCAGTCATTGTTAATGCTGGGCAGATCACTTGGAGCTGCTTCAAAATATCGCCAGCTATCAGTTTTATAATTAGGATTTATGTAGAAAATAAGGCCACCGGCAGGGCCGATGTCACCAATGCCGTAGTCAACTTTTACTGATGACGCTTTATCTAAAATTTTTTTTATTTCAGTTTCACAATTCGAGCAGATACCATTATCCCTTTTAATAGGCCTGGCACATTCCGGGCAGAATATTTCATCTGCTTGTTTTGAAGGTGCATCCATTTTTTACCTCAGTAGTTATCTATTTCGTGGTGTTATTTTCAATGATTCTAAATATATTATACTAATTTTATAATATTATTAATTTAATTACAAATAAAAGTATATATAATTTATAAATTACTAAAGTGTCTGTTATTTGTTGACTTGATTGTCAACATATTGTGTTTGAGGTTAAAGATAGGGGAGGAGCGGTAGCTTTCTTAGCTTTATTTCGCTGGAAAAATAAGTGGGGGGGGTGAACCGAGGTTGAGTGGTTTTTAGGGAGGAGACAGAGTTTGAATGTGTCGTGTTTTTTTGGTAAGAAGTCACCCCTTTTGCTTGAAAAGCAAAAGGGGGAGAGATTAAATCTTATTGTTTTTGCAACCTATCTAAAAAACATTATAAACTAATTTATCTTATGGCCTTCCCGCACCAGTTTTGTTTTATCACTTTCTGAAACATCATATACTCTTTCTTTCCATGAAAGACCTTCTCCGTACTTGGCCTGGAAAAAAGATACAAAAATAAGGGCATCTATCACAGCCATCGATACAGGTGCAAGAAGTATATCAAGCATTTTTTGTTTATATCTGATTGCAAGCATTGTCTTAATAATTAATACAAAAATGACCTGAACAATCATAATCATTATCATAACAGGAGGCCAGTCAAATATAAAAGCCCCTAATGGAAGCAGCAAAAAAGGGAAAAGAAGGGACGCAGAAAGTAAACCGGTAAAAGAAAATAATGCCAGTATATTGCCGTTAAACGCAGGATATATGCTTTTTGTAAGGCCTATTACCACTCCTTTTAAATTCTTATACATCCTGCAAAAAATAATATTTTTTCCATCAAAAACCATAAACCTATATCCGGATTTCTTTATTCTCTTGGACATCTGGATATCATCAACCAAGTGCCCTTTAATTGATTCATATCCGCCGGATTTTTCATAAGCTTCCCTTTTAAACATCATAAACTGACCTAATGCAGTACTAAATAGCGGATTTTTGCTTTTCTTTATAAGTATAAAAGGTATAAAACATTGAAGTGCAATATTTATTATTGGTACTGACATTCTTTCCCAGAAAGTAACCATTAACTGTCTTGGGTATACTGACAGAGCATCTATTTTAGTAGTTATAAGTGCAGCAAATGCACTTGATATGCTTTTTGGGAAATGAAAAGTGTCTGCATCTGTAAAGATAAAATAATCTCCCTTTGCATGCTTTGAAAGCTGGTGGGACGCAAAATTTTTACCGGTCCATCCGTCTTCTA
>CAYNMO010000091.1:0-9577 GCA_964398155.1 uncultured Actinomycetota bacterium
CCTTATTAGGGCCTCTTAAGTCTCTGTTTTCTCCGAAAAGTCCGCAAACGGAAGCGCATACAAGATCATGTTCTTTAAATGTCTTAAGTGTTTTTTTGTAATCAATATCTCCTTTACCTCCGAGAGCAACTTCAACTCCGTCAAAACCCATTTCCTTAAATCTTGGAGTCAGGCTTTTTACATGTTCGTCTGTGTAAGCACCTGTCCACAGTAGTGTATTAATTCCAAATTTCATTTACAGCCTCCGTAAATTTATTAAAATATTTTTAAATGATGATTTCATTTCTTTTTTTATTGAAATCATTCAAAAACACAAAGCTCTTTTTTACCTGTTTCCGCTGATTTTAACATCGCATCACAAATTACTGCATTTCTGTACCCGTCTTCAAATGTTCCGACATATGGCTCAAGTGGTTTGTTTTCAATTACGGCATTTACCATGTTAAAAGCAGTATGGACAAAAGTATTTCCCCATCCAATGATGTGTCCGTGCGGCCACCACTTGTCATAATAAGGGTGAAAAGATTCAGTCACGCTTACGCAGTGAAATCCCCTTGTTTCAGCAGGCTGTTCGTCAGCCCAGTAAATGTGAAGATTGTTCATGTTTTCAACATCCCACCATATGCTGCCTTTTTCACCATTTATTTCAATAGTATTGGAGTTTTTTCTTCCGGCGGCAAACCTAGAAGCTTCTATTGTACCTATGGCATTATTTTCAAATTCAACAACTGATGCAAAAGCATCATCGACATCAACTTTTTCTTTTTTCCTGGAACCCTCATCATATCTCTCATCTATAAAAGTCCTTGTTACTGCCATTACTGATTTGACTTCCCCGCATAAAAACCTTCCAAGATCAATTATGTGCGCCCCAAGATCACCAAGAGCTCCGCTTCCGGCAAGTGATTTTTTCAGTCTCCACACCATTGGAAAAGCTGGATCCATTATCCATTCCTGGAGATATCTTGCTCTGAAATGATATATTTTCCCTAGTTTTCCATCCATTATCAGGTTCTTGGCCAGAGCGATGGCCGGAGCCATTCGATAATTAAAATCACATATGTTTTTAACTCCGGACTTCTTGACAGCGTCTCTCATTTCTTTGGCTTCTGCTGCATTTCTTCCGAGAGGCTTTTCGCAGATAATATGTTTTCCTGCCTGCGCTGCTGCAATTGAAGGTTCGGCATGCATATTGTTGGGTGTTCCGTTGTCAACTATTTGAATTCTGTCATCTTTGATTATTTCTTTCCAGTTTACAGTATAGTCCTCATAACCATATCTTCTTGCAGCCTCAGCTACTTCAGATTCCGGGATACCGCAAATTTTAACAAGCCTTGGTATTGCAGCGGGCGGCCAGAAAATGTATGGCATCTGTTTCCAGCCATTAGAATGAGCCTTGCCCATAAAAGCATGGCCAATCATTCCGATCCCTACTTCAGGAATTTCTCCGACTGTTTCACCTGAAGCCATAGCAACAAAACCGACTTTTTTTTCTTCTGCCATAAATTACCTCACTTGTTATTTTAGTTTTTAATTATAAAAAATTTACAAATTTAATCATCTTGAGACTAACTTGCCAAAGCCAGCACTGATACTTATTTCCATGCCATAAAAGACTTTATTTTTCTGGCGCCATAAATACAGCTGAACCATTTTTTCATTTAAAGCAGGCCGACAATACCTGAGCACTGCCGGCCTGTCAGGATAAATTCTTTAATTATCCTTAAAATACTCTTAAAATATTAAAAATCATGTAAATCTGACAAATCCTCTTTAAGATATAAAAATTTTAAATCAACTCTTCGTGAAAAAACTTATATTTTTTTAAATTATTTACCATAAGCAACTATTTGGTTTCCTGTGAATAATTAGCTAAAATAGTCTGATCAGGAAAGTTTTTAGTTTAATTTAAGAAAATAATTCACTTAAAAATTAGCTACTAATCAGGTGCTATTTAATCCCGCAGGATTTTAGAAAATTAACACTCTTCTGAAATATTTCTGGATCTCCCACTATTTCCAGTGTTGAATTTTCTATATTTGCGTCCTTTAAAACGTCACAGACACCCTTAATATCTATAATGCCATCACCCATTGCAATGGTTGAAAAACCTGCACCAAACTGTTTGCCTCTCTTTGGCAGCCATTCTTCTCCAAGGTCTTTCCAGTGGATATGATGTATTTTGTTTTTAAATAATTTTGCCAGTTCAACAGGATTAGATCCACCCAGCCAGGAGTTGCCCGTATCAAGATTAAGGCCAAGAGCAGGAGCATTATCAAGAAGGTCAAATATTTTTTGAAGTCCCTCAGCTGTGTCAGTAACAGGGCCATGATTCTCAAGAAGAAGTCTTACGCCATAGTCACCCGCCATTTTTACAGGTTCATAAAGTTTCTCTGCAATAATAAAAGTCCTCTGATCGAAAGTAAGCTTGCATGCCCATTCTGTGTGAGGTTCGTTTTCAGTTGTGATAACATCCTTTACGCCCATTGCAGCAGCCATTTTTATGGCTTTCATTATCTCCGGGGTACCATACCTGCTTGGTTTTGATGGATCAAGCAGATTGGCGTGTGCGCATACTGTTGATATTTTCATTCCGTATTTGTCAAACAGTCTTTTTACATCAAACGGATTGTCATCAAGACTTACTGTGGGGCTAAAACCGGCTGTACCGAGCATGCTTCCGCCGGCATTGGTATCAGTAATATCTGCACTGGTAAATCCCATCTCTTTAGCAGCCATAAGCTGTCCTTCAACACTTACAAAAGGTTTTATCAACAAAAACAGGCCAATATTCATTTCGTTTCCCTTTCATTTTATTTATAATAATTGAAATATTTTAACACAAAATCTCTGTTCGATTAATTAGTTCCTGGTGAATAACCAGGTTTTCTGTAAATTATATTTTTTAATTAAGCTTAGAATTTTCCAAATTAGACGATTTTAGCTAATTGTTCATCATGAACTAATTAGTCTCCTAAAAAAATAACTTAAATTTTTAATAAATTATTTTTTCAAACATGATTTCAAATCTTATTAATCTGGCTTTCCCTGCCAACTATTAATCGTCAAACAATTATAATACCAAAATTGACAATTTTCAAATAGTTAGTTAAAATAGTTAACTATTATTAGGCTAATATTATGATTAAATATAGATTATTATGCTAATAATCTTATTACATCTTGATTTTATTTTTATTAAATTATATTTTAATTTTAATAAAAAAAGGAACTTATCTTTGCAGAAATAATGCAATCATATGATTGTCAGACAATCTGGCATTAAGACTTACTGCAAATGGAGAGTCTTAAGAATGTCGAGAAAGGCTGCTGAATTGTTACTAAAAATAATTCATTAGAAAATGAATTATGGCGAAAGTACGTTAATATTTATTTTTAAAAAAAATTGTTACTAATCTGGACTGAAGAATTAAATGGTAAAAAAAAGTCTTATTTCTTTAAAAGAAATTAACAAAAAAAATATATTAAAAATTATTATTGAAAAGGAAAATATCTCAAGAATAGATATTTCCAAGTTACTCAAAATAAGCAGACCGACCACTTCGGCTTATATAAAAGATTTAATTGATGACGGCCTCATCGAAGAAGCGGGTAAAGGTGTTTCTGCTGCAACAGGCGGCAAAAAGGCAACACTTTTAAAATTTAGCAGCAAAGCAGGCTATATTCTTGCTGTAAGTATTGGGGTTACAACATTAAAATTTGCTATTACTGATTTAAGATCAGAAATTATAACAGATGCAAGTATTCCGACTGAAGAATGGCTTGGACCGGAATTATTAATTGAGAAATTAATAAGAAATATAAATAAAATAATTGAAGAATCAAAAATAAATAAGGTCAGTATTTTAGGTATTGGAATAAAAGGGCCAGGTCTGATTGACAGCAATAAAGGAAAAGTAATATTTTTCCCGAACCTGACTGACTGGAATAATATAAATCTTAAACAAATAATTGAAGACCGTATTGGTATTCCTGTTTATATTGATAATGAGTGCAGAATTCTTGCAATTGCTGAAAAAAAATTTGGCATTGCAAAAAAAATCAGAAATTTTGTGGTGGTCTTGACGGGTATTGGAATTGGAACAGGCATATTCATAGACAACAAGCCTTTCAGTGGGAATAAAGGGATGGCCGGAGAAGTTGGACATATAATTACAGATTTGCGGAGTGAAAAATTATGCCATTGTGGAAATTACGGATGTCTTGAAACTTTATGCTCTTCACGATCCCTGTTTGAAAATATTACAAAAGATCTTGAAGCAGGTGAAAGATCAGTATTAAAATTTAGTGAAAAGCTTACTTTTGATGATGTAGCTAAGGCGTTTAAAGAAAATGATCCTCTTGTTTTAAGAAATGTCACAGAAAACGCCAAATTGCTTGGAATAGGTATTTCAAATATAATGAAAATGTTTAATCCTGAATTAGTAGTTATTCATGGAAAATACGTAGGCTTCGGTAATAAATACCTTAATTTATTAAAGGAAGCTGTTTCAAAAAGCACCTTTCCTAAAGTAATGGATAACTACAACATTGTGTTTACAAAACTTAGTGAGAACGCCGGCATAATTGGAACAGTCGTTTTTGCATTCGAAAAAATATTCAAACTTGATAATCTTAATATCGGGGATGAATATATGGTAAAAAAAGATTTTCAGTCATAAACAATAAACAGGTTGGCATCATTTCTTATGATTATTCGGATTGCCAGTTAGTTTCTGATGAACAGTTCGCTAAAATGGCCTATCTGGAAAATTCCAAACTTAATTTAAACAAATAATCCGCTAAAAACTGAGTTATTCACCCGGAACCAAATAATTCATTTTTTATCACATGATTCAGTTAAAAAAATGGCCTGGCACTTTAAAAACAGCCAGACCATTTTTTAATTTTTAAAACTTATTAAATTATACCCCTAAGGAATTTTACACTGGAAGCTATTTTTTCGTCTTCGCCTGAGCATTCGATTGAAATATCGCCATCCCATTTGGTTTCTTTAAGGAATAAAATACAGTTCTTGATATTTTCAGCATTTACGCCTTCACCTATTGCTACTTCACTTGCACCGATACCTGTGGATTCTCCTCTAAGTGCGGCAGCAAGAGCCGGGCTAACATCTTTGATGTGTGCATGTGTCACATATTTTCTCATTGCTTTTAGGAATTCAAGAGGGTCATTGCCCTGAATAAATGTATTTCCTGTATCCATATTGAATCTTAAATATTCAGACTCGAAATGTGAAAAGAGCTTCTGCATGAAGTCAATATCGCCTGTATATGGGCCGTGAGGCTCAACATTTATTATAATTTTGAAATCTTCAGCCCATTTTAAACATTCAGTGTAATTAAGAACTGTCTGTTTAAATACATCTTCCCTGGACATATCATAAACCCTGCCGCTATCAGTGGTGTCTACTTTAGGGCAGCCCAGATCTCGCGCAAAACGTATTGACTGCTGTACATACTGTACTCCATAAACTGCTCCATCAAATCCCATCATTGGATAAGAACCATCTATCTGGGATATTTTTAACCCTCTTGCATCACAAAGCCTTCTGATTTCCAAAGGATTCTGTCTTAATGCAATGCTTGGCTCATAACCCATGGCCTGTATAAAATACTGGCCGTCGATCATTCCAAATTCCATATGATCTAGTTTATACTTGAGAGCGGAGTCAAGAGCAGCCATATAGCCACCACTTAATGTTCTCCAGTTATCGGCGTGCATTCCAAGTCTAATCATGATTGTCCTCCTCCTTATTTTGTTAATGTTACTGTTACTGATAAAAAATGAGTCCGATATATTAATATCTTTTATTATGGCTCTTTTTTAAATATTGGTTATTGGTAAATAACCCGGCTTTTTAAAAAATTTTTAATTTTTTAAAGTAAAAAGGGAAGGCCGTTTTCACAGCCTTCCCTATATTCATTCTAAATTCGAGAATTTAGTGAATTTACAAACTTCATTACAATTATTTATAATCAGGATTTGCAATGAATGAAGGATCATTTATGTCCCAAATGAAAGCATTTGCTGCTCTTTTAGCCATATAATCAGCAAGTATCCATGGAACCATAGCATCTCTGTCCATGTTGTCTTTTTCAAAAGCTTTTAAAGGACAGAAAATACCTTTTTTGAATTCTTTGCCATCAAAGAAAGCACTAACCTGCTGGAAAAGAATGTCAGCTTCAAGGGTTGGAGGCTGATTTACGTCCATGGTTGTTATGCCTTTTTCAACCCAATCCCATGATTTTTCTTTACCATTGCTTGAACCTAACCAATATTTGCTTGTGTCAAGTCCGGCTTCTTCCATTGCCTGAAGAGCACCAGTCATCATTTCGTCGTTCTCTACATATGCGCCGTCAAAACCATCAGGACCAAGTGCAGTTATAGCATCCTGAACAGCTTTTTTAGCTGGGTCAGCAAACCATCCGCCTGAACCCCAGAAAACAACTTCAAGATCCTTGCCGCCGCCTACTTCGCCAACAGTTTCCATAAGATTTCCGATATCCTTGCCAGCATCTTTATAAGCTGCAAGGAAACCATTTGTCTGGCCGCCAGCTGCGCCCTGACCAAGTTTACCTTCTATAATAATTACTTTCTTTGCGCCGTGAGCTATTGCAGAAACACCAGCAAGTTTGCCGTCAGCAACCCAGTCAAAGCTTGAGAAAGCTACAAGACCTGGTTCATTAGGTGATGTCTGTGTTAGTCCGAAGTAAGGAATGTTTGCTGCTAAAGCAAGCTTTAAACATTCAGAAGTAGTCTGAGGTGAATTCTGTACAACAACTATAGCATCCACTTTTTGTGTGATGAAGTTCTGAACTGCTGCCAATTGTTCTGGAGCTGTTCCCTGACCAACAACACTGATAATTTCCCAGCCTTTTTCTTTTCCAAGTGCTTCAAATACCATGAAACCAGCTTTATAATAATCGTCTGCTGCGTCCATATAATAGCCAATAACTTTTGCTTTGGCAGGTGCTGCTGTTGTTTCAGCAGGTGCTGCTGTTGTTTCAGCTGCTGCTGCTGTTGTAGCTGCTGCTGCTGTTGTTTCAGCTGCTGCTGTTGTAGCTGCTGCTGCTGTACAAGACACACCTGTAAAAGCTATAGTAACAAGCAGTGCAGTCATTACTAACAATACTAATACTTTCTTCATGCTTCTTTTCCTTTCTTTTTTTACAAATATAAAATTTCTAACCTTGTTATTATAAAAAGTTTTCTTGCCCACCTCCTTTTTATAATTTTTTATGATAACATATCCAAATAATATATGATACTTCTTTGGCTATATTTCAATTTAAAATAATTATTACAAAAATAAAAACATAAGAGATTATTATTTTTTATATCTTCTCTCTTCTGGAAAGTGAGATCTTGTTTTGCCTCATTATGGAAGATGATAGATTTGAATAAACAGTCCCTAAGGTTACTGCAAGTATTATTATAACACCTTTGGCAACAAACTGCACTTCCGGTGGCATACGAAGCATATTCATGGCATTTCCGATTGAACCCAGAAGCAGTACTCCAAAAAAAGTTCCCCAGATGTTTCCTTTGCCTCCGCTAAGCGCCGTTCCGCCGATTACAGCCATAGCTATTGTATCAATTTCAAGGTTTTGGCCCAGTGTTATAATCCCAACATTTATACGTGCGAGCATCATAACAGATCCTATTCCTACCAAAAGTCCATTGATAGCGTATGCAGACAGCTTCATATTCCGGACATTAACCCCTGCAAGATATGCTGCATTTTCGTTTGAGCCGACAGCGTAAATTCTTCGCCCGTATTTTGTAAATGTCAGCAAAAGCCAGCCAAGTATTACAACCACAAAGAAAATAATAACATATGGTGGAATTATTAAATTAAGACCACTTGCCGGATCCTTTGCCCCCTCAATTAAGTTGGCTTTAAAAAAATTCAGTTCTCCGTTCATCATTACTTCCCTGGAATTACATAATAGAAGGGCAATCCCCTGGAATGTTATCATTCCACCAAGAGTTATTATGAATGGTTCAACCTTGGTTCGGGAAATGATAAAGCCTAGTATTGTATCCAGCACTACAGCCACTCCGATGCCCAGTAAAACAGACGGTACCACACCAAGATGCCACTTGGATAATCCAAGGGAAGTTACAATGGCAACCAGAGAAGCAAGCATTCCAACCGAAAGATCAATACCTCCGGAAATCATTACAATTGTCATTCCGACTGCAATCATACCTGGCACTGCTATCTGCTGTATTATATTAAGCAGATTTACAGGACTGATAAAAGTTGGAAATTGAGATCCACCTGTTTTTATTATCTGGATAATTACTATTACAACAATAAACACAATAAATATAGACAGTACAGTTGAATTCTCAAAGCGTTTAAAAACAGACTCTTTGTTAACCTTTTTCTGCTCTTCTCTCGACGTCATATTTTACTACCTCCTATAGAATGTGTCAGAATATGCTCTTCAGAAACTTCGTTTTTACTAAGTTCCGCTACTACTTCGCCATTTTTCATTATCATTACCCTGTCGCTCATTGCTATGACTTCGGGCATATCAGAAGAAACCATAATGATAGCCTTGCCTTGTTTTAGCAGTCCAACCATTATCTGGTATATTTCCTGCTTTGAGCCCACATCGATACCACGTGTAGGTTCATCAAAAATAAAAATTTCACCGTCGGTATTGAGCCATTTTGCAAGAACAACTTTTTGCTGATTGCCTCCGGAGAGATTTATTACTCGAACATGTGAATCATCTGCTTTTGTGCCCAGTAATTTAATAAATTTATCACCGATCTTATAATCACCGGAAGTGCTCATAAAGAATTCCTTTGTGTTTACGAGATTAGCAATAATGGTATTCTGAGCAATGGTTTGTTTTAGAAAAAGACCGGTATTTTGCCTGTCTTCAGTAATAAAACACATTTTATTGTTTATTGCCCTGCCAGGGCTGGCCTGTTTTACAACTTTGCCCTTTATGAGGATTTCTCCGGATTCAATACTGGCTGCACCAAACAGCAGATTCATCAGCTCTGATCGTCCTGAGCCTGCCATACCTGCAAAACCAAGTATCTCGCCTTTTCTAAGCTTTAAAGATACATTTTTTGCACCTTTACCCGTAACATTTTTTGCTTCAAATATTACATCTCCCAAAGCAACTTCTTCCCTTTTATAGAATGTTGACGGATCACGGCCTACCATATCTTTGATAAGCTTTTCTGTAGTAACATCCTCAAGATCATAGTTGCTTACCTTTTGTCCATCACGCAGTACTGTTACCCTGTCTGCTATTCTAAATACTTCTTCAAGGTGATGGGATATATAAATAATTCCTATACCGCTTGCTTTTATTGTCTTTATAATTTCCAAAAGATTATCGATTTCTGAAACAGAAAATGATGCTGTTGGTTCATCGAGTATTATAACCTTCCTCTGGAAAATCAAACCCTTGGCTATTTCAACAGTTCTCTGCTGTCCACTGCTAAGCTCTCCCATACGGGCACTCGGGTCCAAATCGCTCTTAAGATATTTTAAGACATCCTCAGCCTTTTTCATCATTTCTTT
>CAYNMO010000092.1:0-9557 GCA_964398155.1 uncultured Actinomycetota bacterium
GCTTCTACTGGCTGATATATCTTTCTGGTTTTAATTATTTTTTCTGCTGCTTCTTCAAAGCTTTTAAAAATTCCTACGCCGACTCCTGCAAGTATTGCATTTCCAAGAGTTGAAGCCTCTGGTGCACTGACTGTAATAACTTTTCTGTTTGTTACATCTGCTACAGCCTGGCACCAGACGTCGCTGTTTGAAGGTCCGACAACAAAAATAATTTCATCTATCTTGATTCCCATATCCAGTATTACTTTGAGGCTTTGATAATTATCAAAAACACAACCTTCAATGACTGCTCTTATTAGTTGAGCTCTTGTTGTAGTCGGCCCCAGTCCAAAAAATACCCCTTTTGCATATGGATTAAGAACCGGAGAAAAATGACCCATAAGAAAAGGCAAATAGATCAGGCCACCAGAACCGGGTTCTGTCTGAAGAGCTTCTGCTGTCATAATCTCAAAAGGGTCAACAGCACCATTTAAAACAGCTACCGCATTCTTCTCAAGTCCGCCAAGATTATCTCTGAACCACTTCAAAGAAAAACCTATGGAACCCTGGACGCCGTCCATGAGTTTTATTTTCGGATTGTTTATACATAAGCAATTTAAAAGATGTGGAGAGGAATTAAAAAGCTGATCTGTTAAAACTGTAGTATTTGCCCCTGTGCCTGTATATAGAAAAGCCTGGCCTGATTTAAGAGCACCTGCGCCAATTGCACCGGAAGGCATGTCATTTCCGCCGCAAAATACCGGGATACCTTCAGCGAGCCCTGTTTCCAAAGCAGCTTTCTTTGTTACTGTCCCGGCCTGTTTTGTATTTGGAATAAGTTCCGGAAATTTTTCAAAATCCAAACCCATTGCCTTGATCAGCTCTTTATCATATTCCAGCTTTTTAATATTTATTCCATATTCAACAAATGAAGCAGAAGTATATTCAAGAATAAAGGCGCCTGTAAGCCTTTGAACAATAAAACCTGAAGCTTCAGTATATTTATATAGTTTGGAATATACTGTGGGTTCATTATTTTTTATCCACATAAGGTGGGGCATTGCATTTAAGGTTGTAGGATAGCTTCCTGATGCGGCGAAAATTATATCTTTACAGTTTTTGATAAGAAAATCTACTTCAACCTGTGCCCTCTGATCGGACCATGGAAGGGCGTTATATAGAACATTCCCCTTTTCATCCATTGGTACAGGACAACATCCCAAACCACTTATACTCATTCCTGCAATTGAGCCTGGGTCAATATTTGTTATTTTAAGGCAGTTTTGAATTGTGCTTTTTGTGCTTTCCCACCAGTCTGCAGGATTGTATTCTACCCAACCCGGTCTTGGAAAATACACTGGATACTCTTTAGTGGAAACAGCAAGAACTCTGCCATTTTTATTAAAAAACATAGTCTTTACATTTGTGGAGCCCAGATCTATTCCTATTAATATATCCTTGACCATTGCAACCTCCTAGCAAAAGATTTTTATTTAATAAATCAATTTAAGATATTTATTGCTGTAGCCTCATCTGTAATCAGCACATTGACCCAACCGCCATTTAGCACGGCCCTCATAATATTGACTTTTTGCTGCCCAAAAGAAACCATAATAGAGTTTTTGGTTTTTTTAATTGCCTCAAGAGGAAACAACCTTATTATCCTGTCAGTTAATTTATTTAAAATAAGATTTCCCTCTGTATCCAGAAATTCAAAGTTTAAAATCCCTATGATACCAAGGCTCTGGAGATAGGCGATGTCCTCTCCGGTAAAGTGGCCTAACTTTCCAAATGATGTTTCCAGGCTTATATCGCTGACTGCCAGGATTGCTGTCGAGATTTTTCTTATAAGCTGCAGTATTTGCTGAGTACTGCTGTCTTTTTCAATAATTTCCCTGGCTTCTCTTGTATCAAGGCATGCCGGGACATTGATTGTATAATACATACCACCCAGCTTCTCTGCAAAAAGCCTGGTAATAGAATTTGTGGTATATTCCTGGCCTTCAACTCCTACAGCGCCACAAACCGGTAAAACCTTAACTTTCTTTTTTTTATTTATATTAAGATTAGGGCCTATTCCTTCAAGAGTAGTCCCCCAGGAAACACCGACATATTCATTTTCAGTGAGAATCCTCTCGAGAATATCACTTAGCTCGAGTGCAAGATATTTGTATAATTCGTCATTGTTTTCAAGTGACGGAACAACCCTGCATTCATTTAAGTGAAACTTTATTTCAAGTTGTCGTTCAAGCTCATCAAAATCACCGAGTGGAATATTTAGTCTTACATCTACCATTTTATTATCTCTTGCATAATATAAAAATCTGGCAACTTTTATTCTGGAAATTGAAAGCCTGTTTGCAATCTCTGTTTGAGTAAGATTATCAATATAGTACATTCTGAGAATTTTGCTGATAAGTTTTAAATCTTTCATATAGTGGATACAGGAAAAATTTATAATTGTATATTTGAACATATAGTGTACAATTTTTCAAATATTTTAATTCAAAAATATTTGCTTGTCAATATGTTTTTAGATATGTTTAGATTTTTGCAGCTATGTTTAGATTATTGCAGCCATTCTTAGATGCTTGCAGATGTTTTTAGATACTTACAGATGTTTGTTTTCAGATATTTTCCTGGTAAGAAGCAGCGTGCTTTAATCAAGGTTTTATAATCAGGGAATCACTGTTAATAAACAAGGGTTTTAAAATTTTCGTCTGGAATATGCTTTATTATTTTCAACCATTTTAAGCTGTGTGATTCTGGCATTCCACAACCTTCATATTGATTTAGTTTCCAGGAATTCTCCAAGTTATCGTCAGGACAGGGATAGAAAGCTTGCAATATCCCTATAGACTGAATTAACATCAGGTAATATCCCTTCTGCCATTACCGGAGAAAGAGGTATGAAATAATTCTTTGATGCAATCCTTTTAATTGGAGCATCGAGCCAGTCAAAGCAGACTTCCTGTATCTGTGCGGCTATTTCTGAGCCAACACCGGAACGAAGCACTCCTTCTTCGACTATCACAAGCTTTGATGTCTTTTTAACAGAGCTTATTATTGTATCGTAATCCATGGGAACAAGCGTCCTTGGGTCAATAAGTTCAATAGTCACGCCGAAGTCTTTCTCTAATTTTGCAATTGCATCAGATGCGACCTTAGCCATATATGAAAAAGCTACTACCGTTAAGTCTTTGCCCTCTTTTACAATGTTTGCCTTGCCAAATTCAATCCTGTAATCTTCGTCCGGGACCTCTGATTCCAGGTTATAGAGTCTTTGATGTTCAAAGAATAAAACAGGATTACCATAGTTAATCGCGGTCTTTAAAAGTCCTTTTGCATCGTAGGCATTCGACGGCATTGCTATATAGAGGCCCGGGAAATGCATAAATACAGACTCGAGACACTGTGAATGCTGCACTCCAAGACCACTTGCACCGCCGGGAGCTCTTATCACCATATTGAGTATATATTGTCCTCCGGACATCGCCTTTAGCTTTGCAGCCTGGTTTACTATACCGTCAAAACATACAGTTATAAAGTCTTCAAACATTATCTCTGCAATTGTCTTAAGTCCTAGCATCGAGGCTCCGAGTGCCGCTCCAATAATGGATGCCTCAGCTATAGGGGTGTCAATCAATCTGTCGGGGCCAAACTCTTCGAACAAACCTTTGGTAACTCCAAAGCATCCCTGATAGCCCTTTCTGATCTCTTCGCCTATCAGGATAAGGTCAGGATCTCTTCTCAGTTCTTCAGCAATTGCTGCTCTTATTGATTCCCTGTATTTTATCTTTGCCATTAAACCTCTGCTTCTATTTATAATTGCATGCTGTCTTCAAACTTTGCAAACCCGCTCTCTTTGGCAAACTTTTCGGCTCTGTCAATTGTTTTAATTACTTCTATTTTTATATTTTCAAGGCTGTCCTCGGGCACACCTGCATTACGCAATTTATCGTATGCTATTCTTACAGGATCTTTTGCTTTCCATTTCTCTATCTCTTCAGCCGGCCTGTATGGCCTGCTGTCATGTGAAGAATGACCCATATATCTGTAAGTAAGGCATTCAATGAAAGAAGGTTTTTTTTCTTTTTTGGAATAATCTACAATTTCTTTTGCCTTGATATATACATCTTCCACATCATTTCCGTCTGCGATAACAGATTTTATCCTGAAAGCCTGCGCTTTTTCATGAACACTTATTGGGCATGTTTTACTGTAAGCCATTCCCATTCCATACAAATTATTGATACAGACAAATATTACAGGCAGGCTCCATAATGAGGCCATGTTTAGAAGCTCGTAAAACCAGCCCTGGTTTGAAGCGCCATCACCAAAAAAACATGCAACAACATTGTCAAGTTTTTTATGCCTTATGGCGAGTCCGGCCCCTATCGCGATGGGAAACTGGGCGCCGATTATTCCATTACTTCCAAGATTATTATTGGCCCTGTCAAACAGGTGTATCGAGCCGCATATTCCTTTGGAGTAGCCTGTTTCTTTTCCTGCAAGTTCCGCCAACAGTATTGCCGGATCTGCGCCTTTTGCCAGCACCTGTGCATGCCCTCTGTGCGTCGGGAGCATATAGTCCTCCCTTGTCAGGGCAGATATGGTCCCTACAGCTGAAGCTTCCTCGCCATTGCTTAAATGCACTGAGCCGAGGACTATACCTTCATTGATTAGCCTGTAAACCCTCTCTTCAAACAACCTTGCCAAAACAAGCTTTTTATATAAATCAGTTAAAATATCTCTGTCAAGTCCTGCAGGACCTGGCGCGGACGATTTCTTTATACTTTCCATACTGGCAGGTTTCCTTTTTTAAAAAAATTCTGGCCAAAATTATGCATTTTAAACCTCTTGTCTTATCTTCTTTTATCTTATTTATATCCATGATTGCCGATTTTCTTAAACTGTTAACTGACGGCCCAACTCTTTTTTGCACATAATTTAACAAAGCCTGTATTATTCTATTTCTCCACCAGGTAATCCTTATAAATATCATGGGCCTTCTGGATCTGCCAGTCAACCAAAACGGGGGGCACGCATATTGCCCTTGCTGCAAGATAGGTCTGGGCCGCCTCTTCAAGGTAAACTGCTGCATGCAGTGCATCATTTAAATTATTGCCTATAACATATACTCCGTGGTGTTTTAAAATAACAGCTTTATTGCCTCCAAAGTTCTCAACCGCATAAACACCTATCTCTTCACTCCCTGCGGGAGCATATGGGGTTACTTTTACTTCGCCGCCGACTGCACTTGCCTGTGTTGTAAGTATTGCCGGCAATGAATCTCCTACGAGGCTGACTGCAGTTGCGTATACCTGATGGGTGTGGATAATTGCTTTGACTTCCGGCATATTATTGTATATATAAAGATTTCCGTCTGATTCCTTTGAAGGCCTTCTGATACCTTCAACTACGTTTCCTTTAAGATCGATTACTACGATATCGCTAATGTCAAGCTCGCTTTTATCCATTCCTGAAGGTGAAATAACTACATGCTCGCCATTTCTGACGCTTAAATTGCCAGTAGTCAGCTTGATTAGCCCGCAGGATATTAATTTCCCTGCAGTTTTTATCAGTTCTTCTTTTTCCTTTTCGTACATTTCAACTCCTCGTTTCCTCTTGTATATATAATTTTTAATTAAAATATGATGGCATCAAAAAAACAAACTTCTGTCTTTAAAAATATTTGTAATTCAATATTCACTTTTTTTAAAAATATCTCAAGCGTCTTATCGAAAAACTTTTCTGTTTGCTTTGAATTATTTAATTATAAAATATTGAAAATTAAATTCACCTAAAATTTTAAATTTCACTTAAACTGTGATTTATGTCAAACAGCGCCAGATACAGGTCCTTATAGATATCATAAGTCTTTCGGTATGTTTCACGGAATTTACTGTCCGGATAAAAAACTTTACGTGGTTTTATCTGGTTATTTACAGCTTCTTCAAGATTTTTATAAATACCGACAGCACTACCGGCAAGAAGGGCAGCCGCAAGTGCGCCTGTTTCGCTAATTGTAAGCGCCCGTACTTCCCTTTCAAAAATATCAGCTTTTATCTGAGGTATAATATCGTTTCTTGCGCCACCTCCGAAAAGATTCAGTGCACCAATCTTAACTCCAGCCATTTCAAGAGTCTCAATATTCCATTTAAGTTCATATGACAAAGAATCCAATATTGCCTTTACAATATCCTGCCTTTTTGTGGCCAGAGTCATTCCAATAATTGCCCCCATCGATTTTGAATCAAGATAAGGAGTCCCGCTCCCTATAAAATGCGGTAAAACCAGTAACCTCGAAGGATCTTTGGCTGCTTCTCCTACAATAATCTGAAAAACATCAATATCGTTTTCCTTTGCCCTGCGGACTTCATCTACAGCAATGGTATCCCTGTACCATTTAAGAAGAGCGCCTGCTGTGTAACACCATGCTATTGTAATGTAAAGATCTTTTACAACATGGCAAAAAATCGGATGGTTATATTTAAGTAAACTTGGGTTTGGATCAAAGGCGGTAAAAGCAGTTGTAATACAATCTATTGTACCAAAACAATTAGTGCTCATTCCATCTTTTATAAGACCGCCTCCAAGCGCAGACATTGCCTGATCAAATCCTCCGGTGACAACTTTAACTTTTCCAGGCAATCCAAGCTCACTTGCAACATTATCATTGATCTCACCGACAATTTCTCCTGAAGGCATTAATTTTGATAAAAGATTTACATCAACACCTGTTGTATCAAGCATCAAATCGGACCATTTCTTATTCTTTAAATCAAAAGCCATTGTAAGGCCTGCCAGGGAGTAACTAATCGTTGGTTCAAGTCCAAGTTTATGCATTATAAAATCTTCATATAATACAAATTTCCAGGTATTCTTATAAATTTCAGGTTCATTTTCTTTGAACCATGTGATCTTATTCAGAGAATACCCTGCTGAAATACCTGCACCTGTTTCTTTAAATATCTGGTCCTTCCCCAGTTTTTCTTCAAGCCACCTGGTTTGTTTTACATTTCTTCCATCTACTGCCGTTAAACTGTTGTGAAGAGGAATGCCTTTTTTGTCAATTGGAGTCACGGCCATTCCCAGAATTGAAAAACTTAAAGCTTTTACTTTATCATCATGAACTTGCGAAACAGATATTGCTATAACTTCTTTAATAGCTGACCATATTTGAAGCGGATTCATTTCTACCCATCCGGGGCGAGGGTAGATTTCAGGATACTCCTTATATGACTGAGATAATGTCCGGCCATCCTCACTAAAAATGACGCTCCTGCAGCCTGTGGTCCCAACATCAAGACCCAATAAACTCATTAAAACCTCCAAGAAAAAAAGAATTAACATGAACTATTCATTCACTGTTATTAAAAAACAGTCATTAATCCGTTGGAATAATTTTCTATAATTACAGTATTTTACCTTTTAAAGCAATATATATATTTGAAATACGGCACTACATTTCTTTAAACTGCTGCAGCCAATCGCATTATTTTTTCCTCAGTTGCATCCTTGTGTTCAAGTTCTCCGGTAATCTTTCCCTGCCGCATAACGAGTATCCTGTCACAAATACTCAACAGTTCCGGAAGCTCTGATGAGATCACCAACACAGCCATTCCATTTTTTGCCAAATCCACAAGTAACGAATGTATTTCAGATTTTGAACCAACGTCTATGCCACGGGTCGGCTCATCACATATTAACAGCTTTGGCTTATTTGCCAACCACCTGGATATTATAACCTTCTGCTGGTTTCCGCCGCTAAGGTTGGCTATTCTTTGTTGAGGACTGGATGCTTTGATGCTTAAGCTATTTATATAATTTTTTACAAGGTCCCTGATGAGGCCACTGATAAAATAGCCAAATTTGGAAACCTTTTTTAATGCAACAATGATCAAATTATCGCTTACAGTTAGAAAAGGTATTATGCCCTGGTCTCTTCTATTCTCTGAGATCATTGCAATCCCGTGACTTATGGCGTTTCTTACATTTTTAATATTTACATTCTTTTTATTAATATTAAAAACACCTGAATCTATTCTGTCTGCTCCAAAAATAGCCCTTCCAAGTTCTGTCCTTCCGGCACCCTGAAGACCTGCAACCCCTAAAATCTCGCCTTTTTTAATGCTAAAATTTATATTCTGCAAAGTTTTTCCACGTGACAGATTACTGACCTCCAGGAATGTTTCTCCAAAAAGTTTATTTTTTTCATATACATACTTATCTATATCCCTGCCTACCATCATCTTTATTATCATATCAACGTTTGCATCATGGGTATTTACAGTATTTATATATGAGCCGTCTTTAAGTACAGTAATGCGGTCCGCAATTTCAAATATTTCTTCAAGCCTGTGCGAAACATAAAGGACAGTCAATTTGTGCTCATCGCGCAGCTTTTTTAAAAAACCAAATAAAACATCTTTCTGCTCTATAGAAAGTGATGACGTGGGCTCGTCTAAAATAAGAAAATCCGGCTCAGTATTAATTGCCCTCAATATCTGCACCATTGATTGTTCTGCAAGAGATAAATTCTTCATTAAATCCAATGGTCGTCTTTTTATATTAAACAAACTTAAGAGCCTGACAGTTTCCTGGTTCATTAAAGAGTTGTCAAGGAAACCTAGCCTTGATTTTGGTTTCGGCCCCAGAAAAATATTTTGGGCTACGCTCATATTGGGACAAACAGGAATTTCCTGGAAAATAGTGGAAATTTTATGTTTTTCTGCTTCTCTGGGCGAGCTGAACCTGACTTTATTGCCTTCCATCAGGATATGGCCATCATTGGGCGATAAAACTCCGCTGCATATATTTATAAGGGTAGATTTACCTGCGCCATTTTCACCTACAAGTGCATGGATCTCACCTTTTTTTATAAAAAAAGAAACATCAGATAAAGCTTTTACACCCGGGAAAAGCTTACTTATACTATTAAATTCAATATAATTATTTTGATCCATAAATACCTCCGGAAAACTTTATTGCTTTTCTCTTCGCAGCAATGTATCCATAATAACTGCAATTAAGATTACAAAACCGATAAAAGCTTCTTGTCCATATGCAGGCACACCTATTAAAACCATACCATTTCTTACGACACCAATTATTGCTGCACCAATAAATGTACCGAGTATTGTTCCTCTTCCTCCGTATAAATATGTCCCGCCTACTATAACTGCAGCAATTACATCCATTTCTCTTCCCATCCCTGCAGAAGGATGCACAGATTGAAGGTATGCAAGCGAAATAATGCCTGATATTGCAGCAGTTGCCCCACATATCATAAAGCAATACATTTTAATCCTGTCAGTATTAATTCCAGTTAGTTGTGATGCAATTTTATTGCCTCCTGTAGCGTAAATCTTGAAACCGAAAGTTGTTTTAGAAATGATTATAGCTGCGATTATAAGAAGAACAAACATTATAAAAATCTGTATGGGTATTCTGCCAATATTTCCACCGATTGCAAAAAATGAATTTGCTGAAGCCGGAAAAACACTGAGCGAATAACCTTCAGCCAGAAAATTAACTGCACCTCTTGCAAGTGCAAGTACACTTAAAGTGACAAT
>CAYNMO010000093.1:0-9482 GCA_964398155.1 uncultured Actinomycetota bacterium
AGTAAGAAAGTCTGCATTGAAGAACTAAAGAGAAAAGTTGATGATGAGATAATAATTGAAAATTTGTTTAATATATTTGAACTGGAAATAAATTTTTCCTTAATTCTTGATTTAACTTCTAATGAAAATTTAAAAATACTTGAGCTGACAGAAGAGAAACTTTTAGCAGGCAGTGTATACAGATCAGATGAAATCAGTTTGCCAAACAGCCTGGCCAGAGCTGCCTATGAATCTGGATTTGAAGGAATATTGGTAAAATCTGCGACAATGGCAGGAAACAACATAATTCTATTCCCAAAAAATCAATTAGATAAATCATTTATAAAAGTGAAAGTGTAAAATATCTTTTGGAAATGAAATATATCCGCCTGTGGTCAGCTTGTACGAACACCAAAATCTCTGGCAAAAAGCAACGAAGGATTATTTATAATGGCGCCATTCCGGATCATAGGGCAGCCAATGCACCTGGTATATGATGTTCTTGATATAGGTTCCTTTATTGGCAGGTATTGGCTCTTTATATGTATTGGTCAATCCTAATTACCAGCCGCTTTTGATAAATCTTCCCTTATCACTTTTATGTCAAAGGGCTGTCCACCATCGCCTCTAGATATTGTAAGAGTAACAGTGCTGTTTACTGGACCTCTAAGACGCAAAAAGCTTTCACCTTCTCTCATTGAAGAACATTTAATCTCATCAATAGCAATAATCCTGTCCTGAACTTTCACCCCTGCTTTGTCTGCAGGGAGGCCGGATGCAATTTCTGTAATTGTGATAAAATCTGCAGAAAACAAAACCTTGGCACCAATTCCACCGCCTGCCTTTTCAAGCATCTGTTCAACTGTGGCTTTATCTATTACAGTTCTAATTTTTCCAATTTTCCCGCCTTTTATTTCAAAAGTCATTTCCTCCAGAACTGTATTAATACCCATTATTTTATATTCATCACCTGATTCTTCCACTTTCAGGCTAATGATATCTCCACTGGCACTGGTCCATTCAAGGATTTTTATATTATGCTTCCACAGGATATTGTATTTTATGGAATCGTGTACTGACTTTTCGTCCATCGATTTTGATTCCTGGTCTCCTGCTTTTTGCTCTGTTACAATATCCCTGCTCAAAAGCCCGATTACAGAGGCCGCATCTCCCTTATTATAATAGTCAATAAATGACTCAGCGAGTATCTTTTGTTCTGAGTTCTGGACAGCAGCATCACTTTTGCCGCTGCTTTCGATTATCGTGTCCGGATTTTGAGCAACGGCGTCCTGTTTGCTGCTGCACCCGGTTGCTGCTGCTGATATCATTAAAAATATTATTAACAAACGAATATATTTCATGCCGCCGCTCCCTTTGAAAAATTTATTTGGTTCTTGATAAATAACTATCCAAGGTGATCTAATAGAAAATATTTTAAGCTTAATTTAAATAAATAATTCACTAAAAACCGAGTTATTCACCAGAAATAACTTAAACATAAAAACAAATTTAAAATTTTGCTTTCTAAAACTTTGAATATTCTTTTGGCATTTCAACTCTTACATTTCAGCAAAGATCATATATTTTCCCTGGAAGTAAATGGCCAGCGAAATTATTAAATTTTAAATTTAAAACGTTAAATTTTTGGATTTAATCCCCTTTACCAGAGAGGACGATATTCTCTCTGGTAAGCAGGCGGTAAAGGCCAAGGTCAATAACCAGAAATATTATTGCTGCCACCAGACACCATAATGAAAATGACCATGAGGCAAGGTTAATAACTCCTGTCGCAATGCCAAGGGGAATCCCTATCATCAAACCAAACCCGACCAGGAAAGATGGGGCAATAGCGATATCCGGATTATTGGCGAGAGAGAAAAGAACTATAAATAACAGCAATGCTAAAAAAAGCAGGGGATTAATAAGAAAGCTTGTCAGGAGCAATGGGACAGGCAGGATAAAATTTCCAGTTATCGGAATAATTGCAAAAAAATTAACTGCCAGCAGCATAATAAATGTGGAGATGGCTGACATTGCATATCCGGGAAGGAATATGACCATGGTTTTGGCTATCCAGATTTCCCTGGGACTTAGCGTGGTAGCCAAAAGGGACTCTATATTGCCGTTAATCTTTTCTTTGATTATGGTCAGATTGGAAAATGCCCAGATAAATGTCATAAGTACAAACAGCGGCAGAAAGTAGGCAATCATGCCAATTATTAGCTCCAGTTTCGGTCCGACAATTTCTACTACGGGTAACCCTTGTTTTCGCAAAACAGTGACAATAATTACAGGAGCAGCAACTGTGATTATGGAAAAAAGAATACTTATGATAAGAAAAGCTCCTGTTTGCCGAAGCTCTCTGAAATCTCTTTGAAAAACAATGCCCATTCTTCTCAAGTTTGTCTCCTAGCGTGAAAGTACTATCCTCTCTTTTGTAATGCGGGATTTAAGAATTATGACAATAACAGCTATAACAGCAGCTATCCCGGAAATACACAGGGTGAAAGACCATGAAGCCGCATCCAGAACATTCCTTATTAAAAGATTAATCATTAATGTAAGAGAAACTGGCAAAAATATTTGACCGATAATATTGCCGGTGGCTGGTTTTCCTGTCAACCCTATAAGGTGCACAAGCATGTTAAGAAACAGATAAACAAGGGGTATGGCCAGAAAGCTGCTTAAAGCCATCCATGGTGTAAAGATAAACCCCACCTTGGGAACAAAATATATATAATTTACTGCCAGCAGTGCAGCAAGTGTTAAAATTTCTCCCAGTATCATACCCGGTATAAAAACAGCCAGGCTTTTGGATATCCAGATATCCTGCACATCAAGCGGTGTTGCCATAAGCGATTCAATACTGCCGCGGGATTTGTCCCTGGTCATTGACTGAAAGGCAAATACATTTAGGTTTATACCTGAGCAAATAAGGCATGTGGTATACAAAATCAGGCTTAAGTAAAGCTTCAGTTGATTCATGTCCGGCACAGGCTTGTTTATTGCCGGGCCTACAAGAAGAAGGCAAAAAAATAAAGCCAGGCCAACTGCAATCATCAAAGTTATTGACACAAAAACAATAGTCAGAGCTTTTGACTTTAGGTTGTTTTTTATGCTGCTTAGAGTTACAAGAACTACATTTTTCATGTCGTTTCGGTTTCTTTTAAAATAGTGGAATACATTTCTTCAAGGGACGCTTCTTTTCTTGATGCCTGTTCGATTTTTACACCCCTGGTGGTCAGAGTGCTGATAATGTCAGAGACTTCAGTTTCCTTTTGAGGTGAAAATATAAGGCTTTTCCCCCTGATTTCCCGCAATCCCAGGGATGATAATCCTCTGAGCTCAGCCATTAATTGTTCCGGGATAGAATCGGTAGCCTCAATTATAACCAATCGTTCGCCCATTTCCTGTCGCAGATTCTCCAGATCACCATAGAGTCTTATTTCTCCTCTGTCTATCAGTGCAATACGGTTACAAATCCTCTGCACCTCATCCAGATTATGGGAACTAAGTAAAATAGTTTTATTATTTTTATGCGCCATATCTGTCATGATTTGCCTTATCTCTATCTGACCAGAAGGGTCGACTCCGGATGTAGGCTCATCCAGCACAAGAATACCGGGATCATGAACCATGGCCCTGGCCAAAGCCAGTCTCTGCCGCATCCCTTTTGAGTAAGTATTTACCCGGTCCCTGGCTCTGCTTCCAAGCTCTACCATTTCCAGAAGCTCAGTTATTCTTTTACCGGCATTGAAAATGCCATATATCCTGGCGTAATATTCCATATTCTCTTCTGCTGTCATATTATCGTAGAGACCGTCAGCATCAAGCACAAAACCTATTTTCATTCGGGTTTCACTAAGTCTTACGTCCTGTCCAAACATTTCCACTTTTCCAGAATCAGCCTGAAAGAGGCCAAGCAATATTCTTATGGTTGTTGTTTTACCAGCCCCGTTAGGGCCAAGATATCCGAAAATATCCCCAACTTCCACATCGAAGCTTATTCCCTTAAGAATTTCCCGTCCTCCAAGGGCCTTTTTAACGTTTTTTATACTAATTGCCGGGTTCATTTTATATCCTTAAATTATTATTAATTTTCGAATTTGCTTTCATTTAATCTTTATATTATATCAAGTAAATAATACTGTCATAAATATAAAAAAGGAATATCCAGTGTTAATAACATAATCTGTTGATTTCCTGGGTAAGAGTGCTTAAGTCAAGCCATATCCCAAATAAGAAAGAACAGATGGCCAGGTTTTAGGTTAATACACAATCAAACCGGGGCAAATATTGATTCTTGCTAATTTTTTAAAAAATAATATATGTACTTAAATGTTATTATTATCAGATAATAATGGCATAACAGAAAAGAAATAGGGAATGGTTTGACGATGTTAAAAGGTGACAGGCAATTATGCCAATATCGTGCTCAAAACAGAACCATCCCCTCAATGTTGAAAAAGAGAACTTACCCTAAACAGTGCCATACATTAATGGCCCAGCAGAAAAGAAACAGGGAATGGTTTAATATTAGACTCATTACAGGCAATTATGCTAAAAGCGTGCTCAAAAGGGGACTGTCCCCTTTTTTTATTATAATTCCAGAATAAGCGGCCTTTTAAACTTTTCATCGCCTGCTGATATTTCTTCGTAAGGCCATCTGTCATCTATAGAAAGCTGCTGTGCTTTATTACCGCAGACAAGAGCTATGTCTTCAGCTTTTGCACCGGCAACAGTTGGGTTCCAGCTAAGGAGGTTATTGTTTTTAAGTCTGTAATCTGACGAGTCCGAAGCAACTAATTCCCGTGCTTTATAACCTAAAACACCGCCCTGAGTATGGTTTTTCCATTCACCGGCATATCCAGCGTCCGTATAAGCTTTCTTGCATGCTTCAAATATTTCTTTTAAAGATACCCCCGGTTTTGAATTGCTGCAGCAAACTGCATTAACATAGTTTACGGCTTTCTGTTTATCAGTTATTTCTTTTGGCAGCTTTCCAAAATAAACTGACCTTGTGACCGTTATGTTTAGGCCTTCTCTTTCCGCATCGGTAGCAATAAGAACATATTTTTCTGTTTTTTTATCAGTAGCTGCAGGATGCCTGTATTTAAAAATCCTTTCATCGCTTCCAATAAGCAAAACCGGCATTCTGATACCGAAAGCAGAACATGTATAGCTTAAATCATTTGCAAGTTTTCTTTCAGATATACCAGGCTTTAGTTCAAGGCAGAAATCAGTAAGAATCATGCTGAATTCTTTACATAGTTTTTTTGTCTTTTCTATTTCATGATCTGTCAGGTCAATTCGCAGCGCGCATAGATCGGCTTCGACATTTTCAAGACCCACGTCATGATAATCAGCTCCTATCTTTCCGGTGGGTTCTAATTTCCTTATTGCATCAATTGGAGAGCTGTTATACCATTCATATTTTACGGGCTCAAATCCCAACCCTTCCAGTTCTTCGCTCATTACTCTGTCAATATCACTGTTGCTGCTTATAAGGTACTTTTTATTTTGTGTTATAAATAAGTTGACCAGTGATATGTCTTCATTTTTTAAAATATCATTTCTTTTCCCACAGGTGAACCATAAGAAATTGGTCTGACTTGATAAAATAATCCCGGAGAGTCCTTTTTCTGTAAGCAACTCTCTTACTTTATTTTCTTTTATTTCAATATCCTTTTTCAAAGTGGTGCACATCCTTTCTCTGCCTATTTTTGACCGGAAATCTTTTTATATATGATATCAGCAATAAGATTTGTCAGCTCCCTGTTGTTTTCACTGGTTTCATTAATTTCAACACCTGACTTTTCCAAATTATTTAAGCCGCATGTTATGCCGGTAGTCTCAAAACTTAATCCCTTTTTTAATTCATTAAGTGCTGCAACCTGGTTTTGAGATAAAGCTTTAACATTTCCAAGAGTGAGTGCATTTATGTATGTCTTCGCATAAGTTTCAACGATAGTCAGATTATTGCACGCATCAAATACGTCTTTGCCAGTGACCAGAACCCCATGATTTTCAAGCAATACCGCCCTGTAATCTTTTTGTATATAATCTGATACAGCTTCAGCAAGATCTTTCGTGGCGGGTGTGGTGTAAGGAACCAAAGGTATTTCCCCAAAAACCATCACTATCTCAGGCATTACGCACAGATCCAGACTTTTACCGCTTATTGCAAATGCTGAAGCAGCAGGTGCATGGGAATGAATAACTGACACAATATCAGTATTTTTTTTATAACAAAAAAGATGCATAAATACCTCGGAAGAAGGATTTAATCCATCACTTCTGTTGTCTATTGTTTTGCCATCAGCGTCTATAAGCAAAATGTCATCTTCCTTCAGCATAAATACAGGAATGCCGGAGGGTGTTATAAGATATTTGTTATCATCAATTTTAATGGAAACATTGCCCGAACTGCCGCACATGAATCCCTTGTTGTCTAGTTCTCTGATTATTCTTAAAAGATCAATCCTCTTTTTATCGATGAAGTTTTTATCATTGTTCATTGGATGTCTTAATACCTTTCCGGCGTATGGTTTATTGGCTGACTTTTTACATTTCTAAAGCATAAAGCATGTCTGTTTATAATATCTTATGGCAAATTTCATGTAAAGATGCAGTTATATGCTCAATAAAAATAATTTTGCTACAATAAGAATATTACACATAAATTTTAGTTAATATTTTATATATAAATTTAACTAAATTATTGATATAATAAATTAAGTCTTTTGTAAAAAATAATTGCACCAATCTGCCAATATTATTAAAAACACAAATGGAGTTTTAAAATGGCTGTAATAAATATTTCATTACCTGAAGATATCCTTCAAAAAGTCGACAATTATAAGAAAATAATCCAGAAGAACCGTTCTGAGTTTTTTGCAGAGGCCGTAAAGTCATATTTCTGCAAGGTTGAAGAATATATTGCTTTCGAAAATCGCAAAAAAGCTATAAAAAATCTGATGGAAATAGGGGAGAAACTGCAAAAAGAAGGAGCTTTTAAGGAAGATTTTGATCCGGTGGAAGAAATCAAAAAACTAAGACAGGAGAGGACCGATGAACTACTCGGAAAAGTTTAGCATATTTGAACCTGAAAAATTTACTAATTTTATTGTGCGTGAGGAAAATCGTAAATCAATAATCCTTGATTCCTCCGTTGTATTTAAGTGGTTTTATTTTAAAAATGAAGCTGGAGTAGAAACTGCCCGAGCTCTTTATAAAAAAACTGTTTCCGGATATTTTAATGTAATGGCTCCAGAACTTTTATTTTACGAAATAACAAATATTTTTAGATACAGGACAGATATAAATTCCAATCTGCTCGATGAAATATTTAAAGAACTTTTTCAAATCATGATATTTGTGAAATTGGATGTTAAAGATTATACAAATACGTATGAAATATCAAAGAAGACAAATAATTCAATTTATGACTCGATTTATCTGACTTTATCCGAAAAATATAAAGCTTCATTTATAACGGCAGACAGGAAGCTTTGCGAAAGTTTAATCTCTTTTAATTACGATATAATCTTACTGGATGATTTTATAAATTATTAAGCCGGTGCGCCCCCAGGTCTGCTCCCTTAGTCTTTCACGGATTAAATTTCCAGGCTAATTCTAATTAGCCTCTGGTCAATAACTCGTTTTTAGTGAATTATTTGTTTAAATTATGCTTAAAATTCATTAAGTGCAGAATCTTCTGTAAATACCACCGTTCTAAAGTAAGCTGTTATTTATGTTCCAGCAGCTAAAATCTTTTATTATCTTTTTCTTTTTTCATTTTATTTAAAATTTTTAAATATTGCATATTTAAATATTTCTTTCCTGTAATCCAGGCTGATGTTAATAAGAGAGTCCTGATAAAACATCAGGACTCTCTTATATTGCTTTAAATTAACTAAAAATACTCAGATATGTCTGCTGTTAATATATTCTATTTTGTAGGTTCTTCTGCCACCGGTTGTTTCTCCGTAAGTTCTGGATTTATAGCTGCACCTTCGATACCCTTATTTTTTGGCTGTGTCAGTAGCGATACCACTATCAAAACCAGGAAGCTTAAGGGTACGCTAAAGATTGCAGGGTTGTTTATTTGAATCGGTGCTGTCACATTTGGAATATTATAAACTTCGTTAAAAGTCTTCTGGCAAAGCAAAATCAAACCGAGGGCAGAAACAAGCCCCGTAGATATGGATGCAATAATTCCTTTAGCGGTGGTCTTTTTCCAGAATAAAAGCATCAGTATTGCCGGAAGATTTGCAGAAGCTGCGACAGAAAATGCCCATCCCACAAGATATGACACATTCATTCCCTGAAATAATATTCCAAGCGCCATCGCCAGTATACCCACACCTATGGCAGTAATTTTACCAGCAAGTACTTTTTTGTGGTCGCTCATTTTTAAACCCATAAACCTGTCCATCAAATCGTGGGCTACTGCTCCTGATGATGCAACAATAAGACCGCTGACTGTTCCAAGTATTGTGGCAAATGCCGTAGCTGAAATTATTGCAAAGAGCAGAATTCCAAAAGATTTGGCAAGAAGAGGTGCTGACATATTATCATTTGTCAGATCAATTACCCCGTTTGTCATGGCCCCCAGCCCCATGTAAAGAGTCAGGATATAAAACAAACCTATTGATGCAATTGCAACAATAGTTGATTTTCTTGCAGCTATCGGACTTGAGACAGTATAGTAACGGATTAAAATATGGGGAAGAGCAGCTGTACCAAAAAAGAGCGCAAGCATTAATGAAACGAAATCAAGCCTGTCATTTACAGTAGCACCTTTGTCTGCATCAAGCTTGTAAATTCTTCCTGGTCTTAAAAGTTCTGAACCTGGAGTGGGATTCTGGTAATATACAGTTATGGTTTTATCTGTATCTTTGATTACCTGCTTGTTCCATAAGAGAACAGTACTTGTTTTTATCGTAGAAAAAAAGGTAAGCGGATTTAATGTACCTGTTTTGGCGGGTGATTTGCCATCTATTTCGCTCAGATTGCCAACCTGGAAGAACTTTTTTTCGTCAATCGTGCCGCCGTTATAAAGTTTTTTACCGTCTGCAGACTGGGTAATAAACAAAGTCTCTTCAAGTATTTTTGTGCTTTCGTTTACTTTCCACACTGAATTTATATTATCCTTGGAAAGTTCGGCAAAAACCATTTTCTTGCCCTTGACGTCTACGGACCATTCCTTTATGAACGCATAAGATTTGTCACCCAAAGCAATACTTTTATCGGATATTGATTCTATAGGGATAGTCTTTAGCTGATGGAAAGGGACATCGCCCCCCTGGTCAGGCGCAGTTGAAAAGCCTCTTGAAAAGAGCGTGATTACAAGTGCCATTGAAAAGACAATAAGCAAAGTTCCTTTAATAAACTGTACATATGTAGTAGATGCCATTCCTGCAGTTGCAACAATTATTATTACGATTGTCCCAACCATCAGAACTCCAGCCCAACTCGGTAATCCAAGAAGCGGCATGATC
>CAYNMO010000094.1:0-9226 GCA_964398155.1 uncultured Actinomycetota bacterium
TCCAGCTGATTGTCCGGTGTGCTCAACTGCCAGAGAAAAATTCATGCTGATCAAGTAAAAATTAATTAACCTGAGGACTTTATATTGCTGCCGTTTTTATATTATTTGGAGGGCGGGCAAAAAGAAGTTTTAAAATTGAAAATTAAATATATTTAAATTAAATTATTTTGAGCAGTCTGGTTTTGTACCGGCTGCTCATTTTAATTTAGCTAAAATTCTGAATTGCTCAGAAATAAATTTGAGAAATTATTCAAATACCATCAGGTTCTTTTAAATTTAATAAATGCCTGTTTTTAGAAATAATTTGGCTTGCTTTAGACGTAACAGGTTATTTATTAAATCTTGGGTCATTAGGGGCATTTGTTTTTAAAGCTGTCTTTTAGACCACATTAAATTAAAGAAGATCTTTACTGAACCATGTCTGGCTGCTAAGAAAAGACTTAAAATTAACAAGTATTTCCATAATGTCTTTATCGCATATGGAAGCATAATCCTCTTTTTTTGAAAGAAACTCAAAAACAAATCCTCCGCTGTAGGAATCATCCAGATTTTCAATAAATTTTTTCCAGTCAATAATCCCTGCTCCAGGCAGAAGATGGGTGTCATCGCCTGCATTTCTTGGGTCATTGTCATTGTTTCCAAAATTATCATGAATATGCATTGTAAAAATATCTTTGCCGAAATGTTTTAGATAATCAAAGAGATTATTGTTTAGATTTGCATGTCCTGTATCAAGGCAAACACCGATATTTTCATTAAGATCTCCTGATTTTCTGGTTTCTGAAATAATCCTGTCCATGGTGGCTATATCATCAGCTACAAATCCAGGAGGAAGATTTTCAGCGGCAACTTTTATACCAAGTGTTTTTGCAAAGGATGTAATCTGAATAAAGCTGTCTATTGAATTATTAATTCTTGTTTCCTTATCAGCATCGTTTTCACACCACTCGCCAGGATGAATTACAATTATCTGAGCTCCTATCTCACTTAACAGCCTTATTCTTGTCTTGATAAGCATTATGCTTTTTTCTCTGCTGTAAGTATCCGGGCTTGAAATGTCCACATCAATAAAATCGGCATGTGCTGAAAAAACATCGAGCCCGCCTTTTTTGATTTTTTTTATGGTTTCGATATCAATATGGGAAGGGCTTGACAGCTCAACATAATTTATTCCGGTTTTCTTTATTTCGGAAAAATCAATTTGTGAGTCCATGCCGCCTGATGTCAGTAAAACAGTACTTAATCCTATAATCATTTATTACTGCCTAAAAATCAGATGTTTTATAAAATCTATATATTATGAGAAAATAAAAAATAATCAATAAGATATGAAAATTATTTTTAAAATATTAGTATTTATATAGCATCTAATTTAAAAAATAAAAATTATGGTATGTGAAATGGAAAATAAAAATAATACAGGGACGCTTTATATTTGCGCAACACCTATAGGCAATTTGCAGGATACAAGCCTGAGGCTTCTTAACACCTTAAGGACTGTGGATATTATCATTTCAGAAGATACAAGAACTACAAAAAAATTGCTTTCAAAATTTGAGATAAGGGACGTAAGGACTGAAAGCTATCACGACAATACTGCAGAAAAAAAATCTGAAGAGATAATTAAAGACCTTGAAAAAGGCCTTAGTATTGCAATCGTTTCTGAATCAGGAATGCCCCTGATTTCTGATCCTGGATTTAAGCTTGTCAGATCCTGCATCGAAAGAAAAATCAAATTAACAGTAATACCGGGTCCTAATGCAGCTCTAAGCGCACTTGTTTTATCAGGTATTTCCGTAGACAACTTTTTATTTATAGGGTTTCTGCCTAAAACAAAGATAAAAATAAAAAAGAAACTGGAAGATATCAAATATCTTCCATATACCATTATTTTTTATGAATCACCTAATCGTGTTCTTGAGCTCCTCAAAATAATAGGAGAAATATTTGGTGAACGGGAAATATGTCTGGCAAGAGAGCTCACTAAAATATATGAGGAATGCATAAGAGGCACAGCTGATGAAATAATAGAGATACTTAATAAAAGATATTTGAAGAACCAGAAGATTAAAGGTGAAATAGTTTTGGTTGTCTCTGGTTTTAAAGTAATAAAAGCACAGGAATTTGATGAAATTATCATAAAAAAAGAATTAAATGCTTATTTTAAAAAAGGTCTTACCAAAAAAGAGGCTTTTAGTGCTGTTATGGCAAAATATAGTATAAGCCGCAAAGAAATATATGACATTTCCATAAAGCTAAATAATTTTAAAATTAATTAGTATTTGTGCTATAGTTCAATTCTATCGTATTTTATAATGTTTTTTAAGGTAGTAATAAATAAGAAGTTTTCCAGTAATAATAAAATAAGGAGTTGCCAGCCGATTTTAAACTGAATGTGTCTGCGCACTGATTCTGACGTTTGTGTCACTTTATTAATAAAAATTATAAAAAAACAGTTAAAAATATTTAAGGATTATAAAAAATGGAAAATCAGGACAAATTCTATATTACAACCGCAATCCCTTATATGAACAGCAAGCTGCATCTGGGATTCTTTTACGAAGCAACTCTTGCAGATGTTGTTGCAAGATTTAAGAGGCTTGAAGGAAGGGACGTTTTCTTTTTAACCGGTGCAGATGAACATGGTCAGAAAATTGAGAAAAGCGCTCAGGCAAAAAATATTAGCTCCAAAGAGTATGTGGATATCATGTCCCTTGACATGAAAAGACTCCTTGAATTATATGAGATCAGCAACGATGCATACATAAGAACCTCGGACGCTGCCCATGAAAATGTTGTTCAGAATATCCTGGTAAAATTAAAAGAAAACGGGGATCTTTACAAAGGGCACTATGAGGGCTGGTACTGCATTTCCGATGAGACATTTTTCACAGATGCACAGCTTGTAGATGGCAAATGTCCTGAATGCGGCAGAGTAATTGACTTCATAAAAGAAGAAAATTATTTCTTTAAGCTTTCAAAATATCAGGATGCAATTTTAAAGTATATTGAAGATAACCCGGATTTCGTTTATCCGGAAACCAGAAAAAATGAAGTGCTGGGAATTTTAAATCAGGGGCTTAGAGATATAAGCATATCAAGAACTACTGTTAAATGGGGAGTTCCGGTGCCATTTGACGACAGGCATGTCTGTTATGTATGGGTAGATGCGCTTATTAATTATATCTCAGCACTAGGATACTCGCTTGATGATGATAAACTTTTTAAAAAATACTGGCCTGCCGATCAGCATCACATAGGCAAAGACATACTCAAATTTCATGCAATAATATGGCCGGCAATGCTGCTTTCACTTGGTGTTGATTTGCCCAGACAGGTTGCTGTTCATGGCTGGATAATGCTTGGACAGGAAAAGCTCTCCAAGTCAAAGGGCATAACCCTTGACCCGGATGAACTTGCAGAAATATATGGTGTTGAGCCTTTGAGATATTTTCTTATGAGAGAAATGTCCTTCGGGCAGGACTGCTCCTTTACTCAGGAGCTTATGGTCAGAAGATTTAACAACGATTTAAGTAATGATATAGGCAATCTGCTGTCAAGAACCATGGTAATGATAGAAAAATACAGGGATGGCATTGTTCCTTCAAATGCCGTAGTAAACATGGATTTCAAGAAAAAATGGGATGAAATAAAAGAATACGCAGTAAAGTGTGTCAGTGAGTTCAGGTTTAATGATTATTTGTCAAAAGTCTGGGAGCTCATAAATATGGGCAATAAATATATTGAAAACAGCCAGCCATGGAATGTGGCAAAAAGTGCAGAGGAGGCGGATGTTAAAAAACTTGATGAAATCCTCTATACACTTATTGAATCTCTAAGGCTTGCATCTCTTATGTTAATACCGGTAATTCCCAAAACATGCAAAAAAATATTTTCGCAGATAGGAATAAACAGGGATATAAGTGATTTTAATTTGTATGCGGATGGGGAGTGGGGAAGCTTTGCAGGAAACACGAAGCTTGAGGAAAGGGAAATATTATTTCCCAGAATAAAGGAATAAAAAGAAGAGTTTCCATAAAAGACATAATTAGCCATAATCATATTTTATATTAATGAAATAAATTTATTTGTCAGGAGAATTTTATGCCGGAAAAAAGTCAGGAAGCAAAAGATGTTTATTTTATAGATACACATGCACATCTTGATATGATTGAAGGCAAAACCACCGATATGGTCATTCAGGAAGCTTTGGATGAAAATATAAAGTTTATTATAAATGTAGGGTCAGATGTTGAGGGCAGCTTAAAAGGTGTTGAATTTGCAAAAACATATAACTGTGTTTTTGCATCAGTAGGAATTCATCCTCATTACGCCAATAAGTTTGGTAAAAAAGAAGAAGAGTTTCTTGATAAGCTTATAAAAAACAACAAAAAGGTTATTGCGGTCGGAGAAGCCGGATTAGATTTTTTTCAAAACCCAGTCTCTGCCGAGGACCAGACAAGAGTCTTTGCATCACATATTGAACTTGCCATTCAAAATGATCTGCCTATCATAATTCATGACAGAGAAGCACATAAGGAAACAATAAGTGTTTTAAAAAATTACAGTGAAATTAAAAATTTTAAAGCAGTCCTCCATTGCTTTTCCGGAGACGCAGATTTTGCACTAAAATGCGTCGGGCTGGGTATTTATGTTTCCTTTACGGGCATAATCACTTATAAAAATTCTGCTATTGTAAAAGAAGCTGCCAAAATAATTCCACTGGAAAAGATGTTTATTGAAACAGATGCACCTTTTCTTGCCCCTCAGGCAAAAAGAGCTCAGGAAAATTATCCTTCATATGTTAAGTATGTTGCTGAAGAAATAGCGCAGTTAAGAGGAATAAGCATAGAAGAAGTAGCAGCGGTGACTTCTCGAAGCGCCATTGAATTTTTTAAATTAAAGATGCCATGAAAATAATGTCTAATCTATATATCAGCTCTCCTACAAATACCATGAAAATTATCAAAAAAAATGATCTGGTATTAAAGAAGATATATGGGCAGAATTTCATAATTGACACAAATATTCTTAAGAAAATTTCTGGATTTGCTGAGCTTGATAAAAATGATGTAGTCCTTGAAATTGGTCCCGGTATAGGCAGCCTGACTGAAATCATGATGCCTGAAGTAAAAAAAATAATATGCATCGAAATAGATAAAAAATTTTCAGAAGTTTTTGAAGAAATATTTAGAAGATTTATTGGTGAAAAAATAGTATTTATTTCAAAAGATGCCATGAAAGTCGACTATGAGGAAATATGCAGCTATTATTCTGTAACTAAACTGGTTTCAAATCTTCCCTATAAAATAGCTGCACCGGTTATTCTTAAAATACTTGGCGAAACAGACAGAGTTGGTGATTTTATAGCAACTATTCAAAGGGATATAGCCGACAGAATACTTGCAAAACCGGGGGATAAAAATTATAATGCCGCAACTGTTAAAATGAACTTTTATAGTGAGTTTTGTGGTGGATTTGGTATTTCAAAAAATTGTTTTTATCCTAAACCGCATGTTGACTCGGAAACTATTCATTTAAGGAAATGGGAGAGATTTCTTCCGTCGTCCATACTTGAAAAAATTAATGCGCTTATTGTAGGAGATTTACTTAAAAACAATAATCTTAAGAGAAATTTCAGGGAAGATTTTTTTAAGTTTGTCGAAGATTCCTTTTCTCACAGAAGAAAAAAGCTTATAAATTCACTTACAATAAATGACGGTTATTACCTGGAGCAGCAGCAGGAAATAATTGGGGCGCTGGCATCCATTGGCAAGAATAAAGACATAAGACCGGAAGAGCTAAGCCTTGAAGAATACCTGACGGTTTTTATTCTCACTAGTCAGACATACAAATACTTTTTTAAACAATAACTGCTTTTCCAAATGCCGATAAACATAGTCATGGTTTAAAGTAAAAAATTATTAAAATATTTCTTTAGAAGAACTGTTGTTTGAAGCGAAAGCTGCATTATTAAGTTTGCGAAAAGAACTATCCGAAAAACTGGCCAGGCATTGTCTGGCAATATGTAAGTTTCAGGCAAATATATTATATAAATTTAAAAAATATATTATAGTCTTGACAAACCAGACTACTTTAACCTAGGATTTTTCTATAGATCCAGATTATTTAAATATTTCTCTTAATTATAAAGTTTAATTATCTAATAAAAATTTCATTAAATACAATTAATCAAATTAACAAGAAAGGCGTCAGATGAAAAAGGTAATAGTGTTTATTGCTGTATTTCTTACGGCTGTATTCTGCTTTGCGTCTCCTTTATTTGCTTTTACAGCAAAGAGTGAAGAGCATGTCAGCATTTCGGAAGATATTAATGATGACGTTTATGCTTTTGGCAGTGATGTGACAGTAACAGGCGCAATAAGCGGTGACCTCGTTCTGGCAGCTTCACAAGCTACAATTACCGGAAATATTGCGGATGATTTAATAGCAGCCGGTGGTACTTTAAAGATAGGCGGCCAGATTGGAGACTCTGTAAGGGCAGCCGGGGGCATGCTTACAGTTGACAGTACGATCAAAAAAGATCTTATTGCTGCTGGCGGGCAGATCGACATATCAAAAGAAGCGGTTATTGAGGGAGATGCGGTAATAACTGGTGGGAAAATAACAATAAACGGAAATATTAATGGCGGTGTCGAGATTTCAGGCTCTGAAGTCACCATAAATGGCAAAATTGGTAAAAACGTTAAAATATCTTCTTCAAATATAAAAATAGGAGATAGCGCGCAAATAGCTGGTAATCTGGATTACTCTTCGAGTCAGGCTGCCGTTGTATCTTCCGGTTCAAAAATATCCGGTGCAACCAATTGGACTAAAATTCAAACAAATGAAGGAAAAGATTTCCAGATAACACCTGGAATGAAAAAAGGCGGTCTTGCCGTAGTTACTGCCACATGGATTGGAAGCAAAGTCATTGGCTTCCTAAGTTTTTTCATTCTCGGAATAATCCTTCTCCTGGCAATTCCGTGGACTTTCAGTAAATTCAACGAAAGAATGAAAAAAAGTCTGGGCTTTTGCGTTGGGGGCGGTGCAATAGTACTGTTTGGAATTCCTCTTGCAACTTTTATTTTATTTATTATCAGTATTATATTGTTTGTAACTTTAATAGGGGCGGGCCTGGGCGGACTGGCACTTATTGCTAATACCTTAATAATTATCGTCTATGCAGTTATTATTTTTGTATGCAATGTTTACCTTTCATACTTTATAGGCCATATGATTCTTCACAAGTCTGTGAAAAATATAGGTAAATATGGATGGAAGGTTCTGGCATTTTTAATCGGCCTTGCTATAACATCTGTAGTTTATGCTATTCCTTTTGCAGGGTGGCTTGCTCAATTTGCCGGGATATTATTTGGCCTGGGTGGTCTTGTAATGATAATAAAAGACTGGTTATTCTCCTGCAGGAAAATAAAATCAACGATATAGACTGTTAAATATATATACATAAAAAACAACAGCCCTGATTTTTAAGGGCTGTTGTTTGGATTTAAATCTGATTATTGACGGTATGTATTTATTCCTGAAGAAAATCTTCTTTTGTATTACTCTTTAGAATATTGGACTCAAGCCACGGAGTCGCATTTGCACTTACATATATGCCCCACTGATTTTTACTGCAGGTATTTTGAAATGCCAGTCCACCTGAGTTGTCATAATATGCTATACCGTCTAATTTATTATCATGCAGATTATTGGAAATAAGAGTTGGCGCTGAATCAAACTGAACCTGTATGCCGTCAGAAACATTTAAGTAACACTCATTCTTAATTGCAAAGCCTCCAGAAGTACCATAATAGGAAATACCCGAATAAGCATTTTTTCTAAAAATATTATTAATTAGCATTAAATTTGATTCATCCTCTATGGTTATTCCGCAGAATGCATTTGATTCCACAGTACAGTTGCTTATTATTCCTTTGGAAGCACCGATATATATAAGGCCTGCGCCCCAGTTTGCAGCCTCAGGATCAGGCTTGCCTCCTGAAAAAATGCAGTTATTAAAGGAAACGTCGCTGTCTTCTACGAATATAATATCACCCGGAACATTCCCTTTTCTGGTGAATGCAATTCCTTCAATAAAAGATCTGTTTCCACCGGGAAAATGAACGACGGCATCTCCCTCTTCACCGATAAATATTGTTTTATCCGGGCCTTTGCCAATAATGTTTATTGATTTGCTTATTTCGAAATCAGCAGAAATTTTATAAGTTCCGGCGTCAATAATAATAGTACTCCCATCGCTGGAATTTTCCACTGCTTCTTCGATGGTTTTATAATCTCCGGTGCCACTGGCATCAATGAAAATAAATTCTCCGGAAACAGTCTGCCCACTGGAAGTAGTACTCGTATTAGGGGCAGTTGTAGAAGTTACACCTGGTTTTGCAGGCGCTTTCAGATCAATATCGGCTAAAAACAAGAAATTACCGGACTCTCTGGCAGGGGCAGCACTAAAGGATAGCAGCGGTAAAACAGACAAAATTAAAATCAAAACAAGAATAATGCCCATAACTTTCTTAAAAAATGTTTTTTTCATTTATGCACTCCTGCCAAAAAATGATAATTAAAAAAGCTCTTATCATAATTCTAATACTTTTATTAAAAATATCAAATTTAATTCGGGCAGGACATTTTTGGCAAAAAGTTGAAATTAACGGTTAGAAGTATTACTAAGTTTGTGGTTAATAATCGACAAAATGGCCCTCTTTATGAATATTTTAAGGATACTTTAAACGAATAATTTACTAAAAATCAAATTAATCAAGACGAGCTGATTAAATAAAACCTAAACAGCATTTATTTTAGATTTAAAGGATTAGAATAATTTTATGGAAATAAAAACAGAATTAAAATAATTTAAGGAAAATAAAAGTAGAAATCAAAGGGTTTGAATTGAATTTTGAATAAAACTGATATAAAATTTATTATCTTCTAGAATGAAGCGGATATATTAAGTTTTGGGGAGTCGCCAAGCGGTAAGGCAACGGGTTTTGGTCCCGTCATCCAAAGGTTCGAATCCTTTCTCCCCAGCCAACACTTTTAAAATAAAGGAACACTTTAATTTGGAGTTTAAAGATGCCGGTGGCATGTTTAAACCAAGGATTCGAATGGACGGAACGAAGGCGGCAGCCGAGTGAGTCCGCGGCTCTGCAGCGAGCTTGCAAAGCGAGACGAAAGACCGAATCCTCTCTCCCCAGCCAATATC
>CAYNMO010000095.1:0-8998 GCA_964398155.1 uncultured Actinomycetota bacterium
TAAAACCCCGAATAATTGGAATAAGAAATAACATTTAAAAAAAGCCTCAAGGGAGAGTAAAGTGAAAATAAAAATAATTCTGTCAATTTCTTTCATACTCTTAATCTGTTGTCTTGCTCTTTCCGCCGGATGCGCCGCATCAAACGATGGCAACACGGCACAGGCGGAAACCTCTGATACTATCGTGCCCACAGATTACAGCAGGAGCATATACTGGTTAAACCTTCCCACAGAATCAGCCAAAGAAGTGGATGTATTCTACCTCTACCCATCCTCCTGGGCCAAAGTAAATGAAGACGATCCAATTATCTGTGAAATTAACAATCCCACCATGCTTAAGAAGTCAAAACTGGCTTATAACAGACAGGCCACAGCCTTTGAAACCATAGCCAATATTTATGCTCCTTACTACCGCCAGGATGACGCGGGCTCTACACTTAAAATGCCCATTGATAAACAGCAGGATATTGTAAAAGGTGTTCCGCTGACTGATGCCGCTGCGGCCTTTGAATACTATATTGAGCATTACAACAACGGCCATCCCTTTATTCTGGCCAGCCATTCCCAGGGCTCAAACATTATGATCTATATCCTGCAGGATTATATGAAAGCACACCCTGATGCCTATAAACGTATGGTTGCCGCCTATGTCATTGGCTATTCCGTAACCGATGATTACCTGGCAGAAAACCCCGGCCTGAAATTTGCCACTGGTGCCAAAGACACAGGTGTTATTATTTCCTACAACACCCAGGCCCCAACCATTGAAGGGACCAACGGGGTGGTGCTGCCCACGGCACATGTCATCAACCCAATCAGCTGGACCACTGACGAAACAATAGCATCTGCTGCAGATAACCTTGGTTCTCTACAGCTGAACCAGGACGGTTCGGTGGTCACCAATCCGGACGGCACTTATTTAAAGGTAATGAACTTCGCCGACGCCCAGGTGGACAAAACAAAGTGTGTTATAATCTGCAGCACAGTGAATGTGGATAAATACGCTCCTGGAAATACCACGTTCGGCAAAGGAATTTTCCACAGTTTCGATTATCCTTTCTACTATTATAATATTCGAGCCAACGCTGAAGAACGAGTAGCCGAATATATGAAAGAACACGGATAGAAGGGGAAAACCCTTTAAGCAGATTAGGAGATATTCTTTTAAAGTATTTGTTACGGTTGTTTTAGTATACATAATCATATTTATTCTTTTGCAGCCTTGCATGGTGTTGGGTAAAACATTTTCAATGCTTTGAAGTGAGCCAGAAGATGGCTTCCAAATTTATTCGGTTTTAAGCTGATAATATGTAGCTTTGCCCTTTCCTTCTTTCTCAATGAGTCCCATCTCTATTAGCTTTCTAAAATCAAGACTTCTGGTTGCTTTAGCACGCTCTGTGAGTTTTGAGTAATCTTTATCTCTAATAAATCCTTTTTTCTCTATAAACTCTAAAATATTTTTATGATAATCCAGAAGTTCTGTTTCAGGACTTATGGAAATCTCTGCTGTTATTTTTTTTACTCTTAGAAGTTCATCAATGATTCCATCAGTAAAATATTCAAGCCAATTTGTAAAATTCATAGAATCTATCAGATCATAATAATTTCCCAATACTCCAACATTACTAAAATAGCTGGTAACATTTTTATTATAATAATTTTCAAAGCTGAAAAGATTAAAAGTGTCAAGGTCCATGTGTGCCAGGATAGCTTTTGTCAAAAGTCTGGTTGTCCTGCCATTGCCATCCATGAATGGATGTATAATCACAAACTGTTTATGAAAAATACCGGAAATAATTAGTGGATCTATTTTACTTCTATTTTTATTTACAAAATCTATAAGATCATCAATAAGCCCCGGGACATCTTTATGGTCCGGTGGCCAGTATATTGTTTGGCCTGTTTTTGGATTATTTACAAAAACAGGTTCCAATCTTAATTTTCCAAGCTGGTATTCAGGAACTAATTTACGGACCACTTTTTTGTGAACTGAGAGAATGAGGTTTAGATTGAATTTTATAGAATCAGCTTTAATGTCCTCATTTAAATGCATCAGAGCCTCATTGTAGTTTATTACTTCCTGTTCGCTGTTTCTTAAAACATGAGGCTGATTTTTAAGAATCTGTTTGACATCAGTTAATGGCAAAGGGTTACCCTCTATACTGGTTGAGGCATGGGCTGAAATTTCTCTTGCTCTTCTTTCCAGTTCATATAAAACTACTTCAGGGAATCTTTTAATATTAAGCTCAAAAACAATCGAGCTTATTTTCTTAATATTAAAAAGTAATTTATTTGTTATTTCATAAATCGGCTTAAACATTATAGACGAATTATAGACGATTATTAGACGAATTGCAATTAGATCTAATTGCAAATACCTTCTTTAAATTGATTAATTCCTTTAATAATTGGTTCGAAATTTTACTACCTTGGCCAGCCAAACTTTAAAATTAATTCAATACTTTTAGCAGGAGTTTAAATTTGCTGGTGGCTGATTTAAACAAAGGATTTAAAATAGACGGAGCGAGGCTAAAGCCGAGTGAGTCCGAGGCTACGTGAGTGAACGAAGTGAGATGAGAGACTAAAACCAGCAAACATGATAGCATTACATTTTAATTACAGAAGATTTTAAAAATTAAAAGGCAGAGGAGAAAAATGAAAGTTTTTAGACAAGGGGAACACAGGCTTTTTGAAAATGATCCTGGAACCGCGCAGATTGTATCTGCTATGCTCCTTGATCTCGAAAAAAATGGTATGGATGCGGTTCGCAAATACAGCCGCCAGTTTGATAACTGGGATCCTGAAAATTTTGAGCTTTCACAGCCGCAGATTGACAGCGCAATAAGTTCAATAGATCCGCAGCTTGCTGCCGACACTTCATTTTGCCAGGCAAACGTGCGAAGATTTGCAGAAGCACAGCTTGCGACTCTTTTGCCATTGGAGATTGAAACACAGAGTGGCATAATTTTGGGGCATAAACATATTCCTGTAAAATCGGTGGGCAGCTACATACCGGGTGGCCGGTATCCCATGTTTGGCTCAGCGCAGATGAGTATCATTCCTGCAAAGGTAGCAGGCGTGAAAAACATATGTGCGTTTACACCACCTGTTCCTCAAATAGGATATTATGCCGCAACTATCAATGCCATGAAGAATGCTGGTGCGGACAAGCTTTTTATTTTGGGCGGAGTGCCCGCGTTTGCCATGATGGCATTCGGAATGGGGGTCATTGAACCGGTTGACATGCTATGCGGTGCGGGCAATAAATATGTTGCCGAAGCAAAAAGGCAGTTGTTCGGACGGTGCGGTATAGACTTACTCGCGGGACCTACGGAGATAATGATCATCGCGGACGATAGTGCAGACCCGGCGCTTGTGGCATGTGATCTTCTGGGGCAGGCGGAGCACGATCCTAATAGTGGCATTGCACTAATATGCTTCAGCGAACGTTTTGCTGCGGAATGCCTTGCGGAAGTTGAAAAGCAGCTGGCTGTTCTGCCCACAAAAAACGTAGCTGAATTATCATGGGTTAAAAACGGTATTATCACTATAGCTGAAACAAAAGACGAAGCCATTGCAATTTCAGATGATTATGCGCCCGAGCACTTGGAGTTGCATGTTACGGACAGGGATTACTATTTTGAGCGGCTCTGTAATTACGGCTCCTTGTTTATTGGAGAGGAGACAACGGTAGCTTATGGTGATAAAACAATCGGCACCAACCATATCCTGCCTACAAGCCGTGCCGCACGCTATACAGGCGGCGCATGGGTGGGAAAATTTTTAAAGACTGTGACCTATCAAAGAATGACACCTGAGGCCAGCGTGCTCATCGGAGAAATTACAGAGAGGCAATGTAAAATTGAAAAAATGCTGGCACACGGCATTACTGCTAGAGCGCGCATAGACAGATATGGCAAGTGAACAAAAAAAGGCAAAACAAAGAGCTTTAATGCGTTTGAATTTATAAGAATTATTTTGTGCTGGATATTATTTTGCAAACCTTGGGAAGCTTGGTCCTAAATATTATAAGATACTTATTAATGCCAGAAAGATTAGAGAGGTTTCTGATTATGATGTTTGGGAAGAAATTACAGAGCCTCAAACGACATTAACATTAAGCCAGTGTGGAGAGATTGTTAAAAGGGGGAGGATATGACAGGACTTTTTTCACCAGTATCAATTAAGAGTGTTGAAATAAAAAACCGAGTTGTTTTACCTCCAATTGTCCGTTTTGGGTGGTCTGATGAAAAAGGCTTTGTAACTGACAGGCATATAAAACATTATTCCCAAATTGCCAGGGGAGGAGCCGGACTGATAATTATAGAAGCGCTGGCTATTGCTAAAGATGGGAAAAGTGGGGAAGACCAACTTGGGATATGGTCTGATGACCATATTGAAGGTATTGGCAAAATAGCAGAAGCCTGCCACAGATATGGTTCAGTAGTCACAGCTCAGATACAACATGCCGGGCTTAAAACTCCAATATCGGTATCCAAAATAGCTTTAGCTCCATCAGACTTTAAAAAAAACGGCCATTTGACTGCAAAAGCCTTAACTATTACAGAAATACAGAAGATTCAGGAGCAATTTGTTGATGCTTCGGTGAGAGCCAAAAAAGCTGGCCTTGACGGCATAGAATTTCATGGAGCCCATGGATACCTTCTTGATCAGTTTCTATCTCCAATTACGAATAAAAGGAATGACAGCTATGGCGGCAGCCTGGAAGCAAGAGCTGCTTTTGTCCGACAGATGATTGAAAAAGTAAAAAGCAGTATTGGTAGTGATGATTTTATTATTGGCTATAGAATGGGAGGTAATGAACCAACATTGGATGAAGGCATAAAAATTGCAAAAATTCTCGAAAATTCTGGGATTGATCTTTTACATGTATCATCTGGTATAGAAAACAATACAATCCCCAAACCTCCACCAGATTTTGAGTATAATTGGATTGTTTACTGCGGAACAGAAATAAAAAAGCAGGTACGGATTCCTGTAATCGTGGTAAACAATATAAAGACTCCGGAACAAGCCAAGTACCTTCTCGAAAATGACCTGGCTGATTTTATTGCGGTTGGAAGAGGCCAACTTTGTGACATGGATTGGGCAAATAAGGCAAAAGATAATTTAAAAGTCATAAAGTGTCTGGGGTGCGCAGAATGTTTTTGGTTTAATGAGATTAAAAAATGTCCAAGATATAATTTCGATTAAAGAGCTGATACCAGGCCATGCCTTAAGACACAGAAAAAATAGAGATGCTAATCCATAGTTTCTATTTGTGAACTAATGTTGTTTGGCTCACGTAGCATGCACCAAAATGAAAGATCAAATTTTGAAATCCTGCCAGTATGAACCAGAGAAAACCCGGTCCTCTGGTAATATGCAACGTTTGTTTCATCATGTGTTTCCAGATAAATTGGCATATTTTCTGCATTGGCTTTTTCGATAAACGGTTTTAACAGGGCAGATCCTACTCCCCTTTGCTTCTGGCTGGGATCAACCGCTAACACCCACAAATAATAATGAGGTCGATGATTCATTATCTTTTCGTGCATATCGTCAGTGAACTTTTCACATTCCTGTGATCGCGTATAATCACGTAATCCTAATATCAAAGGGCTGAACAAATAACCGTTTCGAATATACTCGCTCAGAGAAATTTTGGTATGACCAGGAGGCAAAGTAAAAATCACACCTGAAACCTCAGGGGTTGTATATACCTCACCGTAGCGTTGCGCACAGTTCAGTGCGTTTCCCAGGTACCAGGGTAAAACACGAGCTCGCTTTCCAGGATCAGGAAAATAACAAGTAAACATTGGGTAATCATAAAAAGCCGCTGCGACAACAGCGGATGCTCTTTTCTTATGGGAAGCATCTAGTTTAATAATCTCTATATTTCTTTCCATAGTTACATTAAATTAATACTATAAAATTGGAAGTAATTAAATTTAATTATTTCTCTTAAAAACCCAGTTCGAAATTTCACTACCTTGGCCAGCCAAAAAATTAGGTTCTTTATATCTTTCCCACTTTGCCGTTAATAGTCTCAACTGCCAGTTTGTAAGCAATAGTCCTGCGTAAGGTACTATCATCAAAAATATAGTCTTTGTCAGTTTCTGTCTGATGTTTCATTATCTGGTTAAGCGCATATAATTTTTCTTCTTCATTTTCGATAAAGATAATTTTGCCTTCTCCTATAACACTTTCATAAATATATCCATATTTACAGGCTATATCACCTGTAACAAGTCCATCTTCGCAATCCATCTCAAAACATACATCAGGATTACTTTTTAACAAGTCAATTTTCCGGCCTTCAGGTGCGCTGTGAAAAAATAATAATAATGCTTTATCGTTATAAGAATATCCATAATTCAATGGAACTATATAGGTTTTATTTTTGTCAAGCATTGCAATCCTGCATACCTTACATTTGCTGACAATATTTAAAATATTATTAATGTCTTTTACTTCTTTGTCTTGTCTTCTCATCTATTAGCCTTTTTAAATTAAATGTGAATAAAACACAAAAATAGAGTTCCGGATGAACTTTTTTCTAGAATCAAATTATATAGGATTATCAGCAATTAGATAAAAGAAATTTTTTTATTGATATCAAATTATTAAAAAATGGTTCGAAATTTCACACTTTGGGCTCCCAAGCCACTTTCAGATAAAAATACCATGTAAATTTCGAATGAAATTCCATATAAAAAAGTAAGATATTTTGATATTAAGTCTCGTAATATTTTGCCTAATCCGCTAATACGTTAATCTCTCCTAACCATTTAACCCAGTAGCTTCCATCTTCATCTTTTGCAACCAGTCTAAGAGGGTAACCATGGATATTTGAAAATTCCTTGTCATTAAATTGATAAGCTATTAAAAATCCGTCACCCTTAACTTTTTCAATTGAGAGTGTCTTTTTATAACTATTGTCAATACATATAAACTCGATATTTTTAGTTCCTTTTTTAATTCCTGCTAAATTCAGAAGGTCAATTACTTTAACCCCTGTCCAGTAACCTTTATCAGCAAAAAATCCAGGGCAGATAAGTTCTATTTCTTCTCTGACTGATTTCATGTTTTTTATATCATCAAATGTAAAGCTTTGTTCTTTATCAACAGCACCGCTAACCTTTAAACGATAAGTCTTAATGTCAACATCTATTGGAGTACCTGTTATGTGCAGACCCTGATATAGAGAATTTGTTCCTACAATGATAGATCCTTTAATACTTGTGGTTTGAGATTCGAATGTTTGCGCAGCTGTTGATTCGGTTGATTGATGCTCGGCAGCTGTTGATTTGGTTGATTGATGCCCGGCAGCTGCTGATCCGGTTGATTGATTCCCCGCAGTTGCTGTAACCTGTGTCTTTTCTTTATCGCAACTGCTAAAAATCATGGATAGCAGAAATATTACAAGAATTAAGAATATACTATAAAAGAATATTTTTTTTCCTATCATTTTAACTAATGCCTACTTTCTGGTAATAGCAAAGTAATTGTTAAAGATGTTATATCTTTTTATGATTTATTCCTTTTTAAAACTTTTGCTAATTTTTAAAATTCTTCTCCAATTTAATATTATACAAATTAAAATAAAAACACTTGCAGATACTCCTGTCTATATATGGATTGGAGTCAACCCACTCCCTTAGACACATTGTATACTAAAAATAGTTAAGATAAAATAACTGATGAACGAGGCGCAAGCCAGGTGAGACGAAAGACTAAAAACCTATCTCCCCAGCCAGGACGCATGAATAGGCTCAAAAAACTCTGACCCTACACCAGTAAACGGGGCAAATAGTTTTAACAACATAGGGGGACTAAATCTCATCAATATCGATTACGGCATGTGGTCTGCCTTCGGTGGTAACTGCGGTTATCTTGAAATAACTCCAAAGGGTGAGTTGATCGAGCACATAAAGGCAGGAAATTCAACGCAATTTAAATCCAGTTCGATTAACTTACAAAGATAAGTATTCTCATGTTTTTAACTCTTCCCAGCAGAGCTTCTTGTTGCTTTATGCTCCATAATCCTTTTCAAGATGCCGCTCCAGCTTCCATGAAAGGGTATCATGTTGGGTTCTATATAATAACTGCAGACAGGCTTGCCCCTGTTGCCATAGTCGAGGTTATTGTAACTAATCTGGTGGTCCTTAAGTATTTCTTCAAGTTCAGCCATATTCTTATTTACAGTCTTTAAATCATTATTATGCGTATTTGATCTTATACTTGTAAGGATTACTTTTATACCTGTAACCTTAAAGAAGTCCAGGGCATCAGCGGCCCCTTCAATTAAATTATTATTTTCATCAAGCACACATTTTTCCACACCAATGGCTACATTCATTCCGGAATAGAAGTTATATTTTGACAGCAGAGTTTTCCATATTTCAAACTCTATTCCTGCATCATCTACATAATACAAGGCACAAGGTTTTCCAGTATCTCCCTTATCTATTGTAAATTCCTTAAAACCGTACTTCTTAAGAGCAGCCTCTGTATCCTTTAAATTCTGCTTCATCAATGCAGTAGATGAGAATAAACATGGATTGTTCCTGCAGCTATGTACAGTTATTTTGTATCCTATACTGGTAAGGGTATTTATTGCCTCAACAGAACCTTCAAAGGGTTCACCTATATATGGGAATCTAAAATCCAGCAAGGTATTATCAAGGTCAACTACAATATTTTTATTATCCAGCATCATATAAAAAAGTATATCACATGTTATAAGTTGGAGTAATGTTAATTAAATATGTGAACTTAATTCTGGTGTAAAAATATCCTCGTTAGCACAAAACAAAAAAGTTTTAATCTTGCCTGCTATGCCCAGCCAAATCTTTAAAACATACAAGTATTACATTAAAAAATCCATACTTTATGTCTTCAATTATCTTACCCAATACAGGCCTAGTGCCTGAGGTTTTGGTTGAATAAGCCTCAACCCTGACCTATTTCACAAAGATATTTTCTTTTTATAACT
>CAYNMO010000096.1:0-8908 GCA_964398155.1 uncultured Actinomycetota bacterium
AATGCAGTAGCGCTTGAGTTTCCATTCTATGGTTACAGAAGAATTACAGCAGCACTAAGAAGAGATGATATTGTAGTAAATCATAAGAAAGTATACCGGATAATGAAAAGTGAAAACATCCTTTGCCAAATCAGAAAATCATTTAAGAAAACAACAAACTCAAACCATAGCTTTGTAAAATATCCAAATCTGATAAAAGAAGTAATGCCGTTAAGGGTAAATGAAATATGGCATGCTGATATTACCTACATCAGGCTTCGCGCTTCATTTGCTTATCTTGCAGCCCTAATAGACGGCTATTCAAGAAAAGTAGTGGGTTATGCCCTGGGAAGAACGCTTACCGCAGAACTTACGGTGCAGGCTCTTCTTGACGCATTATCAAACAGAAATATTAATGGAAAGATAACTCACCATTCCGATCAGGGAGTGCAGTATTGCTGCCAGGACTATATAAATATCCTGCAGGAAAATAATATAAAAATATCAATGTCAGAGCGTGCAAATCCTTATGATAATGCTAAGATGGAATCGTTCTTTAGAACACTTAAAGTTGAAGAAGTATACATGTTTGAATACGACAATTTTGAAGACGCCTTACAAGGATTAACGCGCTTTATTGAAGAAGTTTACAATAGTAAGAGGCTTCACTCTTCACTTGGCTATATGAGCCCTGAAGAATTTGAAAATAAATTTAATAATAATGAAAGAAGGACTCGTCAGCTGGTTTTAACTTAGATATGTTTGTGTCCAGCTTTAGGGGTTCATATCATTATCTGTACTAATAATATTTTTTTAAATCTTCGCCAGGACAATGAACAAGCTTAACACAGATCTGAATTATTGTAGTTTTAAATCATCAATTGGAGATATTTATTATATCTGGTCTGCCTCTGATAATGATACGGAAATTAAAAACCTGACTGCAGTATGTTTTCCTTTAATCAGCTACATAGGTCTTGGAGAATCGGCTTTTAACAATTATCTGGACAATATTGCAAAAATATTTTACAGAACAGAGCCGGTAATTATCGAAAAAAGTAATAAATATATTGAAGATGAAATAAGTAATTTTCTTGAAAAAAAATCAAAAAAAATAAGTCTTACCCCTGATTTTTTAACAGGAACCAATTTCGAAAAGATAGTCTGGCTTGAACTGATTAAGATCCCATACGGAAAAACAGCAAGTTATAAAGAAATTGCTGCACTTGCCGGGAAACCATCTGCATTCAGAGCAGCCGGAAATGCAATAGGTAAAAATCCTCTTTTATTGCTGGTGCCATGCCACAGAGTTATTAAAAGCAGCGGCCAGATGGGCAATTTTTCAAGTGGAGTCAAAATAAAAAAACTTCTTCTTGATTTGGAGAGTTGATTTAATTCCAGAATATATTCCCTGCGCTGAAAAGGGCATCAGCGTTAAGCTGAAAAGACAGGGATATTTCGCAGTGAGCCAAAAAACCGCAATTATCACATGATATGCTTTTGACTCTGCTTTTCAGGTAGCATCCATAATTTATTTCTCCGTCCGGATCAACACTTGCCACCAGATAATCTTCGCACTTCCAGTTATTTTTTATCATTTTTTTTAATGCAGTCACTGAGTCCAGTATTTTATACCCTTCTTTTTTTAGTCTGACAATATCATTTATTATTTCTTTTTTTTCGTCAAAACTCAGGCTCATATTTTCAATTCCCTCATAAGGGTAAAAAAACTGTATGGTTATACCAAATACCATACCCTGTAAAAATTTGATGAGAGAGGGGATATCTTTCAGATTTATTTTGCTTACGGTGATGTTAACTATTATTTTTTTGAATTTGTTATTTTTCTTTATATTGTTAATTATTGCATTGAATACATCTCCCCTTATTTTGTTATGAACAGCTTCGAGGCCATCAATGCTTATAAAAATAATGTCACTATTTATATCTGTGAAATCCAAAGTTCCATTTGTTGTAACTGCTGTTGTAAAGAAATATTTCCTGGCAAGCTCAATGGCATCATGAATATTTTTATTTTCAACAGAGTCTTTCCATAAAAGAGGTTCTCCGCCTTCAAATATGGCAATTTTTACTCCGTCATCGTACAGTTTTTTTAAAATATTTTTAATTTCCACCCATTTCAAGCTCTGTTTTTTATCAGCTCTCCAGAAAGGACAATGCAGACATTTAAGATTACAGATGTTTGTCAGTTTTATTCCTGCAAGCAAAGGTTTTCTAAAATTTTTACATATAGTTTTTTTGATTTTAAAAAAAACAAAATAAAAGATTTGAAAAAATTTATTTTTTTTAAAACTGTTTATTGATTTTTTCAATTAATTTTTAAATAATAGATAATTTTTTATTAATAATTTGATATAATTTTAAACTGGGATTTATTAATATTTTATATTTATTTTATAGTCAGAGATAATAAAATCAAAGGTATATTAATTTTTTTAGCTTATGGCTGCATTATTTACAGAAAAAGCACTCTTTACCTTTTTGAAACCAATAAAAGTTACTTACAATAAAGTTTTAAATAAACAAATGCTTTTTTAGATTATTTATTTTTTTTGTGGTAGAATTCTGTCGTTTGTTTTTTTAAAAAACCATAATCGATAAAGGCAATTATGGATGATTTCAAAAATCTTAATATAGTTGTTCTTGCCGCCGGTAAAGGCAAAAGAATGAAATCTTCCACACCCAAAGTTCTCCATAATATTATTGATAAACCAATGATTTATTATGTTCTTCGGGAAGCAGCTAAATTAAATCCTGCAAAAATATATGTTATAACCGGCTACGGACACGAGATTCTTGAAAATTATATTACCAGAAATTTTCCTGAAGTTATTTGCGTTTATCAAGAAGTTCAATCAGGCACAGGTCACGCGGTCAGTCTCATTAAGGATTATTACAATAGAGACATGGAAAGCCTTATGGTAATTACAGGAGACTGTCCTCTTATTAAAAGTGATTCACTTATAAATCTTGCCTCACTTCAAAAATCCGGCAATTATTCCTGCGCAGTTTTAAGTGCAGTTGTGGAAAATCCATTTGGATATGGCAGAATTGTCAAGGACGAGAATGGCGAAATAATTAAAATAGTTGAAGAAGTCGATGCCGCGCCACTGGAGAAAATGATAAAAGAAATTAACACTTCGCTTTATTGCTTTGATGCAAAAGCCTTGTTTGATAATATTTTATTACTGGATTCCAATAACTTTCAAAAAGAATACTATCTTACGGATATAATAGAAAAGTTCGCACAAAAAAGTTTAAAAACATCTGTTTTACTTATCGATGACAATAGTGAAGTATCTGGTGTAAACGACAGAGTGCAGCTTTGCGCTGTTGAAAAAATAATGCGCAGAAGAATAAATGAAAAATTGCTATATTCAGGTGTCACCATAACCGATCCTGATACTGTATTTATCGGAATTGATGTTGAAATTGAGAGCGATGCATCAGTAGAGCCTTTTTCCTTTATAAACGGGAAAACCATTATTAAAAAAGGCTGTATCATAGGTCCCTTTGCTCAGATAACTGACTGCGAAATAGACAGAGGAACAAAAATAAATTCAGCAGTAATAAAAAACGCAAAAATAGGTAAAAACAATAATATCGGCCCCTTCTCTTATATCCGCCCAGGAACAGTCACAAGCGAGGATGTAAAAGTCGGAGGTTTTTGTGAAGTAAAGAATTCCACTGTCGGCAGCAACAGCAAAATACCTCATCTGAGCTATATAGGTGACAGTGAAATTGGAAAAAATGTAAATATCGGGGCTTCGTCAGTAACCTGCAATTATGACGGTTACAGAAAAAACAGGACTATAATAGGTGATAATGTTTTTATTGGTTCTGATACGATGCTTGTACCGCCTGTAATAATAGGACGCGGATCAGTAGTGGCGGCAGGCTCTGTAATTACTGAAGATGTTCCTGAAGATGCACTGGCTGTTTCAAGAGGAAGACAGATAAACATGCCGGACGGAGCGCAAAAATATAGAAAAAAGAAAGAAATTTTAAAATAAAAGGGAGCTTAAAAACATGAGGGATTATCCTACAAATAACAGAATGATGGTATTTTCTGGCTCGTCAAATCCTGCACTGGCTTTAAAAGTAGCTGAATATTTAAATATTGATTTGGGGCAGGTAGAAAAAACAAGATTTAAGAACGGAGAGATATATATAAGGTTTATCGAAAGTGTGAGGGGTGCAGATGTTTTTGTCATGCAGACCTGCAGTGATCCGGTTAATGATAATATAATGGAGCTCCTGATTATGCTTGATGCTCTTAAAAGAGCTTCTGCCGGTATGATTAATGTAGTTATGCCTCATTATGGTTATGCCAGGCAGGATAAAAAAGCAGAAGTAAGAGAGCCGATAACAGCCAAACTGCTGGCTGATCTTCTTCAGGTTGCAGGAATGGACCGGCTTATAGTTGCTGATTTGCATGTTGCAACAATCCAGGGCTTTTTTAATGTTCCTGTTGATCTTATAACTGCGATACCAATAATTGCGAAGTATTTCAAAGCAAAAGGTTTGACAAACGGAGTAGTTGTAAGTCCTGATGTAGGTGGAGTCAAAAGGGCAAGTATTTTTTCCAAGCAGCTCGAGATGCCGCTTGCCATACTTGATAAAAGAAGACCTGCCCATAATGTTGCTGAAGTCGAACATATTGTTGGAGACATAGAAGGTAAAGATGTAATAATTTTCGATGATTTGATTGACACAGGCGGAACATTGGTTGAGGCAATAAATATTTTGCTTGACCGGGGTGCCAGAAAAGTATATGCAGCTGCAACTCATCCTGTATTTTCAGGCCAGGCACTGGAGCTGCTTGGAAACTGCAAAGCTGAAGAAATTGTTGTAGTGGATACAATTCCAATTAAGAGAGAATATAATAAAAACAAGATCAAGCAACTCTCAATAGGCAATCTTCTTGCAAAAACAATAAAAAAAGTTTATGATTGCAAATCGGTAAGTGATTTATTCAAAGGTGAAAACCTGGTTTAATCTTAAATATTTTTAGTATCAGAAAGAGGAAATTAAAAAATGGAAAATTTAGCGCTTGAAATTGCAGTAAGGCCTGTCGCGGAGCATAAAAACAATGCTTCAAGAAGGCTTAGAAAAACCGGTTTTATACCGGGAGTATTATATGGGCTTAAATCTGAACCCTTAAGTATCAAGATGCAGTTAAAGATTTTTAAAGATCTTATAAAAGGGAAAGGTATTTCAGGTCATATTTTTGATCTTAAAATAGATGACGGAGGCAAAACAAAAATAGTTGCAGCTCTTATAAAGGAATTTCAGATTGAGCCTCTTTCTAGAGAATATTCACACATTGATTTTATTAGAATTGAAATGAAGAACGAAGTAACCATAAACGTGCCGATTGTTATTTTAAATGAAGAAAAAGCTTTCGGAATCAAAGAAGAAGGCGGAGTTCTTCAGCACGGAGTAAAGGAAATTGAGATTTCATGTTTCCCCAAAGATATCCCTGATCGTGTGTCAATAGATATCATAGAGCTTAAAATCGGAGAAATGATAAAAATAGCTGATATAAAGCTGCCTAAAAATGTTAAAGTCTTAAGTGACCCAGAAGAAACAGTGTTAACAATTATCCATGCTTCTCATCTTAAAGCTGAGGAAGAGACAGCAACCGAAACTTCAGAGGCACAGCCTGCAGTAATTAAGAAAGAGAAAGCTGAAACAAAAGCAGAAGAAAAATAATAATGATTTTAATTGCCGGACTTGGAAATCCAGGTAAAGAATATTGTCTGACAAGGCATAATGCCGGTTTTTTATTAGTTGACAGGCTTTTGGATGTTATTGAAGTTAAGGATAAAAAAAGAAAGTTTAAATCAAAAACAGCTTTCGCAATTTTAGCAGAAAAAAAAGTTTTGTTTATACAGCCGCTTACTTTTATGAATGAAAGCGGCTCTGCTGTTTTACAGGCAAGAAAGTTTTATAAGCATGAAATTGAAAAAATATTTGTAATACACGATGACATAGATATAGAATTCGGTAAGATAAGATTTAAAAAAATGGGCGGTAACGGCGGCCATAAGGGTCTTGTCTCAATTGCGCAGCACAATCCCGGAATTGAATTTGAAAGACTGAGGATTGGGGTAGGAAGGCCTCCCGGAGTAAAGGCAGCAGCAAATTACGTTCTGAAAAATTTTACCAAAACAGAACAGAAAGAATTGATGCAAATTTTTGAAAATTCAGTTGATGCCGTTAAAGATTATATCAGTTTCGGCATAGAATATTGCATGAATAAATATAATTAATTCTTGGGAAATACTCATTTTAAGTGAATTATTTGTTTGAATTAAGCTTAAATTTTTTCCAATGAGATCATTTTAGCTAATTGTTTACCAGGAACTGATTATTGATATACTGATATCAGAGTCAGCAATTATTTTTTTTGCATGACCTTATTTATTGTTTTTTATCTTCTTTTTTTAAAAATCCTTTTATTTTTTAAATTATGTTTTTAGATAATTTTTTTAAAGAAAAAAACTGGCAGGAATTTTCAAAAAACCCCAAAAAAAATATATATGCCGGGGAAAATATATGGCCATTAATTATTAAAGGGCTTTCTGATATTTACAAAGTGCCTTTTATTGTTATTGCATCCACATTTGATAAAAATGCAGAATTAATGGAAGATTTTGGGTGTTTTGAAAACAAAGAAAATTATTTGAATTATCCTTTTCTTGGAGAAGGAATATTTTTCAGAAACAAACAGATAAACAGCGATTCTCTCTCTGAAAGACTCGAGATACTTAAAAAAATAAATTTATATGATAAAAACAGAGAGCCTTTTGTAATTGTTGCCGGTATATCTTCGCTTGTAAGCCTGATGCCTCGAAATCTGATAAAAAACCTGTCAGATTTTTCATTTAAAAAAGGAATGAAGTATAAACAGGACGATCTGGCCGCAAAACTTATAAAATCAGGCTATGAAAGAGTTTATAAAGTATATGACAAAGGTGAGTTCAGTATAAAAGGAGATATAATTGATTGTTTTGATATATCTTCCCCAGGCCCGGTAAGGCTTGATTTTTTTGATGACATCCTTGAGCGCATACATTATTATGATGTTTCCAGCCAGGAATTCGTAAGTGAAGCAGACAGTATTGATTTAACACCGAATTTTAATCCATGGAAAGTACTTGAAAAATCAGATAATTTATCATTAAGTGCGCAGAAAAACAAAGACGATGAATACGTTTCTCTGATTAGCCTGTTAAAAGAAAAAATTGATAATCCCTGCATCATAATTTGCGATCCACTGGAAGTTTATCTCAAATTAAAAAGTGAGATAGACATAATTGAAAAATCCATAGCAGCCGAAAAGAATAATCTCTTAAGCAGTGATGAAAATCTGATAAAAAAATATATTCCTGAAAGGGATTTTCTGGAAAAAGAAGTTTCAAATTTAAAGTTTAACCTGTTTTCTTCAGGGGGGAGCATACCAGGGGAAGATGATTTTGAGTTCAATGAAATAAAGATTCAAAAACAGAATTTTGGCAACCCCGGAGCTTTTATTGAAAATCTTAAAAAAGACGCACGCAAAAATAAAAAGATTTTAATTTCTCTTGAAAATAATGACAGAATAAAAAAAATAACAGAGATACTTGGCGACGCAGGGCTGGCATTTAATTTAATAAAAAATAATTCAGGCAATGCTTTTCCTGAATTATTAGAAAAAATTGTAAATCTTTTGAACAAAAAACTCTACAGGGGTTACGAGACACCCACTTCCTCTGTTTATGGCGAACTTGATATTTATGAACAGCTTGATATTGCACAAAAACCCAGCGGAAAACTGTTTTCAAAGAGTTTTGATGAATTTAAGCCCGGAGATTATGTAGTTCATAAGGCACATGGCATTGGCAGATACCTCGACATTGTTTCGGAAAATATAGGCGGAATTAAAAAAGATTATTTTCTAATTGAATACGCAGGCAAAGACAAGCTGTATGTTCCTACCTGGCAGGCCGAAAGAATTCATAAATATATCGGTGACAGCGAACCTTCAATTACTGCTCTCAATTCAAAACAATGGGACATCTTAAAAACTAAAGTCAGGAAATCAGTCAAGGTATTGGCAGTTAATCTGGCAAAACTCTATGCTCAGAGAGAAAAAGTTGAAGGATACGCATTCCCGCCGGACAGCCCATGGCAAAAGGAGATAGAAGATCTGTTTCCGTTTAACGAGACAGCTGATCAGGATAAGGCAATACAATATGTAAAATCAAAAATGGAGGAAGCAAAACCCATGGATGTTCTCCTTTGCGGAGACGTGGGATTTGGTAAAACAGAAGTAGCAATAAGGGCTTCCTTTAAAGCAATAGAAAGTGGGAAACAGGTGCTTATGCTTGTTCCTACAACTATTCTTGCAGATCAGCATTACAATAACTTCAGGGAAAGATTTAAAAATTTTCCTGTAACTGTGGAAGTATTAAGCAGGTTCAGGACAAAAGCAAAGCAGATAGAAACAATCAAAGAATTCAGTGAGGGTAAAGTTGATATGATTATCGGCACTCACAGAATTCTGCAAAATGATATAAAACCCAAAGATCTGGGGCTTTTAATCATTGATGAAGAGCAGAGGTTTGGCGTAAATGCCAAGGAAAAATTAAAGCTGCTGCGCGAAGAAATTGATGTACTGACTTTAACAGCAACGCCTATTCCCCGAACGCTTTATATGTCGCTTACCGGCATAAGAGATATTATCTTAATTGAGACCTACCCTGAAAACCGCCATCCAATAAAGACATTTGTTGGCAGAAAGAACAATATGATAATAAAAATGGCCATAGAAAGGGAGATTGAAAGAGGCGGCCAGGTTTATTATGTTTCCAACAAAATAATAGGAATAGAGCATTTGTGTTTTGAATTAAAAAAGCTTATA
>CAYNMO010000097.1:0-8762 GCA_964398155.1 uncultured Actinomycetota bacterium
TTTTGGACCTGCTGCTGTTGTTTCAGCTGCTGCTGCTGTTGTTTCAGTTGCTGCTGCTGCTGTTGTTTCAGCTGCTGCTGCTGCTGTTGTTGCTGCTGCTGCAGCTGTAGTTGCTGTTGCTGTAGTTGTACATCCGGCTAATGAAAAGCCTATTACAACACAAGCACAAACCAGAACTACCAGAGCCAGTTTCATTTTACTCATTTTTAATACCTTTCTTTTTTTATCTTATTATCTTTTTTTTAATACTTATGCCAGGCAAAATAAAAACTCACTTCCTGAAATTAAGCACCTCCTTCTTATTGAAAATATTTTTGGGTATTTCCCTGGCTTGTTTACCCGTCTTTTTGTATTTCCATTACTATCGAAGAAGAAATTATTTTAGCACATTTAAACTAAAAAAATTAACTCCTTCATAAACAGTACGGCTAGCATGTACCGGTTATTCTTTCCATTTGACAGCATATTTTTCGGCAAGCGAAACAGCCCCATAAAATGCTATACTGAGAATTGCAACAGTAAAAATACATGCAAATGCCAGTCCTGTCCTCATATACTGAGTGTGTTTGATAATCTGGCTTCCAAGACCGGAATTTCCGCCGACAAATTCAACAGCAATTGTTGTAGTAGTTGCAAAAATACAGCCAAGCTTGATTCCTGTAAAGATATTTGGAAGTGCAGAGGGAACCAGTACTCTGAAAAAAGTTGCTATCCTGCTTGCTTTCATTGACAGCATTAGTTCTTTTCTTTCAATATCAACATTTGCAAATCCGGTTGCTGTGTTCATCATGACTATTGGAAAAGTCTGGAGCACAACCGCAATAACTTTTGGAAGCAGTCCGAATCCAAGCCATATCATCATTAACGGCACCAGAGTCATTAACGGAGTGCAGACAAGAAATATTACAAAAGGAGAAATTGACTTATCTACAATTGGGAAATTAGATAAAATCCCTCCCAGTATTATTCCGACTGTAACTCCAATAATAAATCCGGTAAGAAGTGTTTGAAGAGAAATCAAAGCATGAGGAAGAATTTCACCGAATTTAGTGAAAAGCTCCTTAAATATTCCAGTAGGTTTATCAAGTGCCCATATTGGAATTTTTAATGCAACTACAAGTAGTTCCCACAAGGCAAATAATATAAATAGAAGTACAATAGGTGCAATAATATTTACCCATTTGCTGTTTAATCTTTTGCTATTATTCTTTTTTAATTCTCGCGCATTTCCAACGTAGCTGACTGCCATATTTTATTTACCTCACTTGATTTCTTTAAGATGTAATTCACCAATAAGACTTACAATTTTATTCGTATATTCTATAAATTTTGGATCTATTAAGATTTCAGGGTCTCTTGGATACGGGAAATCGACCTCTATTTTTTCGACTATCCTACCAGGGTTGGTGTTCATCACATATATCTTTGAAGCAAGTAGAACTGCTTCTACGATATTATGAGTAATAAATACGATAGTCTGTTGTAATCTTTCCCATATTTCAAGCAATTTAATATCCATCTGCTCACGTAATTTTTCATCTAATGCTCCAAACGGTTCATCCATAAGAAGTATTTCGGGATTATGTATCATAGCCCTTAGGACTCCGACTCTTTGTGTCATACCACCTGAAAGTGCAGAAGGGTAAGCATTCTGGTATTCTTTTAGCCCCATCATTTCAAGGAGCACATCAGTTTTATCTTTTGAAGCACTATTGTATTCACCAAATATCTTCAATGGGAGCTCAATATTTCCACGCACTGTCAGCCAGGGCAAAAGGTTAGGCTGCTGAAATATGAAACCCATTTTACGAACTACTTCTCTTGGAACTTTCTTGCCGAACTTATTTCCATCAATATAAATGTCACCAGAAGTCGGCTTGATAATATCATTTATGATTCTTATAATTGTTGACTTGCCACAGCCTGAAGGCCCGACAATAGCAATAAATTCTTTTTCACCAACTTCAATATCAATATCAGACAAAGCAACTATTGTCTGTCTCTTTGTCTTAAAGACTTTATTAATTTTTTCCATTTTAATTTTGACTGCACTCAAATTAAACACCTCTTAAATAATGTTTGGCTTCTTAAATAACCCATGTGACAATCCTTCTTTCCAGCATACTTGCCAGCTGATATAAAATAAATCCAACCAGACCTATGCAAATAATAACCGCATAAACCAGCTCAGTCTCGAGCATGCTTGAAAAATATACAACTCTGTATCCCAGTCCAATATTGCCTCCAACAAATTCCGTGCTTATCGTAGCAATAGTAGAAAAAATACACCCTAATTTTATACCGGTGAAAACCTGCGGAAGTGCATTTGGGAATATTACTTTCATGAATGTTTGAAATTTTGTAGCACCATATCCCTTTGAGAGTTCGATATACTTCTTTGGGACTTTTAAAAAGCCTGACAATGTATTTAACAGTACTATTGGCACAACCTGAATTACAATAATTATAAACCTCAGCCCGGGATTAAAACCAACCCATAGCATGAAAAGTGGAACTATGGTAATCAGAGGGGTTGTGACCAGAATAAGTATTAGTGGAGTTGTAGCCGCTATTAATATATCAAACTGTGAAAAAATAGCTGCGAGTAACAATCCTACAGGTATGCCTATAACAAGGCCAAGACCTATTATCCTTAATGTCCAAAACAGGTGAGGCAATATATCCTGACGGAAATTAACAAACAGTGCTACCGCTATGCTGCTTGGAGTTGGCAGAACAGTTGGCGATATTTTTAACAATCTTACCATCAACTCCAGAACACAAACTATAACCACTAAAACAATAAAAGGAGCTAAAAAACTATTTGATTTCTTTGCTTTCAACCTTTAAAAGTCACCTGCCTCCTGTTTTATATAAAATTATTTTATTTCAATTTGCTGCCGACTAAATGATACAAGACCGATTACTCATATTAATTCTTAAACAAACTGTTGTAACTCAGACCTCAATTCTTTGTAGCGTTTGTCGAAAATGATGTCTGCATTTCTATTTTCAAAAGGTATATCTATTTCTATAATTTCTGGTTTTATCTCTGCGTTTTTAGAAAAAACCAGAACACGGCTGCCACATAAAATTGCTTCATGAAGATCATTTGTTACCATTACAAATGTCTTCATTGTTTTTTTCCAAATTGAGATGAATTCATTTACAATGATATTACGTGTTATGGCATCAAGCGCACTAAATGGCTGATCCATCAGAACAACCTCCGGGTTATAAACCAGAGCCCTTGCGATACCGACTCTCTGTTTCATCCCTCCGGATAATTCTCTTGGAAGAGCATCTTTGTATTCATAAAGCCCGACCAGCTTTAGCATTTCAGTAACTCTTGATTGCCATTCTTCACCTTTAAGACCAAAAACTTCCAGCGGAAGTTTTAAATTGCCCTCTACTGATCGCCAGGGCAGAAGATTATCGTTCTGATAAACATAACCTATTTTTTTGAATTCACTGGATGGAATACCGTCTTCATACTTATTGCCATCAAAAACAATATAACCGCTGTCAGGTTTTTCAATTCCAAATAAAGTTTTTAAAAGGCTGGATTTTCCACTTCCTGATGGTCCCATTATGCAGAAAAATTCCTTTTGTTTTATATCAAAACTGATATTTTTAAAAGCAACGATTTTATTCTTGTTGACAACATATTCTTTCGAAAGATCCGAAATAGTATACATAAATTCTTCCAAAATAAGACCCCTCGCAATTAACTTTAATAAATTAGAAAAAACATAATTTGTTTTTTGAATTCGTCAGTAACGACCTGCATATTTATATCAGAGATAAAATCCTTTTAAAAATTTTATCACTAATTTATGCAAATTTCCACTTTGGCTTACAATTAAATCTTATATTTAAATCAAACAGTTATTAAATCATTTTCAGGTTTTAAAGCATGCAACGAAGGTTTACTGCTCTACTACTTTTTTTATTCTTTTTAATCCTTCGACTATATTTTCTCTGGAAGTTGCATAAGACAGTCTGATATATTCTTCTTTTTCATCCACATTGCGTGCTCCGAAAGACGATCTTGGAAGTAAAGCCACATTGCCTTCATGCAGAATGAGCTTCTGAAGCTCTTTGGATCCATTAAGGCCCAGATTTTTTACTGCTTCTGTTACATTAGGGAACACATAAAATGCCCCTTTGGGAGAAAGACAGTGAAAACCTTTGATATCATTAAGCCCGTCAACTATCAGGTCCCTTCTATATCTAAACTCTTCAATCATCTTGTCGGCATCATCCTGACTGCCCTCATACCCTTCGATGCCTGCATATTGTGTAAATGTAGCGGTACAGGTAGCAATATTAGTATTTAAAGATACCATCGTATCAGTAAGCTCTTTTGGCACTATGCCATATCCTAATCTCCACCCGGTCATTGCATATATTTTGGAGAAACCGTCTATAAGTATTGTCCTCTCCTGCATTCCTTTAAGGGATATAATGCTTTTAAATTCAGTTCCATAAATTATCCTGCTGTATATTTCATCAGACAAAACCCACAAGTCTTTTTTTATTGCTATTTCTGCAATAGCTTCAAGATCTTCACTGCTAAGCACTCCGCCGGTAGGATTCTGGGGGGAATTTAATATAATCATTTTAGTTTTGTCAGTTATTGCCTTCTTTAGATCGTTTATGTCAAAACTGAATTCTTTTTCTTCTAGAAGCGGCAATGGTACTGATATTCCTCCCACGTAGTTTATAAGGGACTCATATATCGGGTATCCCGGATTAGGATAAATAACTTCATCTCCGTGATCAACAAGTGAGCTTATTGCATAAAATATTATAGGCTTTGTACCCGGACCAACAATTACATTGTCCATATCTATATTGATATTTCTGGTGCGATTGATATATCTGGCTACAGATCTCCTGAAATCTGGCACACCTGCGGGAGGGCTGTAATGTGTAAGATTTTTATTTATGGCGTCTATTCCTGCATTCTTAATATTGACTGGAGTATCAAAATCAGGCTCTCCTACTCCAAAATTTAAAATGTCTCTGCCCTGTTCTCTAAGTTTTGTTACCTCAGCCAAAACAACAAAAGCATTTTCACTGCCAAGCCTGCTAATTCTTTTTGCTAATTTCACCAGTCATCTCCATTAAATTTATTTTTGAAAAAACTTAAAAAAGTACACTTTAAAAGTTAAAAATCTTATAGGCCAATGTATCTGCAATCAATAAAAACATCTACTTATCAGTGGGATTATTGATAGCCTAAATCAGTTTTTAGCTTAATCGATTAACGAAATTATACTTTATATGTTTTTTTTGTCAAACACTTTTTTTAAGTTCAATATTTTGTTATTTCCTTCAACTGTGGCTAATAATACTAAAAATTATGCCTAATATTTATATCTGATTGACAAATTTCTATTTTATTATCATTGTAACTTATTATGAAAAAGAAAATCGTTAATATGCATGAGCTTGCAAAAATAATTGGGGTCTCCTCTGCTACAGTTTCAAGAGCTTTAAGTGGGCAGATTAAGGGAAATATGAAAAAAGAGACCTTTGATCGAGTCATTGAGGCTGCAAAAACATACGGGTTTGTTCCAAACCAGTTATCGGCTGGATTAAGGATGGGATATTCAAAAACCATAGGAATTATTTTCCCTACAAACATCAACCCATATTACTCTGTTCTTGCCAATCTGATAGAAGAGAAAGCTTTTAAAAATGGTTACTTTACATATATATGTAATTCTAATTATGACGCAGTTCGGGAACTGGCTTATATTAAAAAGTTAAAAGCTCAAATGGTTGCCGTAATATTTTTATGCAGCACGGGACTTTCAAAACTGGCAATTGAAGAGCTTAACAGTGAAAAAAGCCCCATTATTCTTCTGGATGAAGAAGTAAAGAATTATCAGGGCAGCTCCATTGTCATCGATGACTGCTTCGGAGGCAATATAGGTGCAGATTTTTTAATAAAAAACAGCCACACTGATATTGCAATTATTGCAGGTCCAAAAAAACTTAATTCTACAAAAGAAAGGTTAAGAGGCGCATTTCTTGCATTAAAAGATAAGGAAATATCAATAGAGAATAATATTTTCTTTGGTGATTATACAATTGAATCAGGTAAAAAAATAACTGAGGTGATTTTTAGGGAAAATAAAAATATTACAGCTCTTTTTTGTTTTAATGATTTGATGGCAATAGGCGCTTCTTTAATGCTCCAAAAACTTAATAAAAATATACCTGACGATGTTTCTATCCTTGGCTATGACAATATTGCTTATTCTGAAATTGTCTCGCCGAGTATTTCAACTATAGCCACCCCGTTAATATCGCTTGTAGACGAAGGAATTAGTCTGGTGCTGGACAAGAAAAATAATCCGTCGCTTGAAAAGAATTTTGTGATTACCCCTTATTTAATTGAAAGAGAAAGTACTTCAAAAAAAGCTGGCAGCTAAGATATATGATCTTCTTGGAATTAAAAGACGGGTAACACCTTATATAATAGACAAATTATAGTGCCTGAATTTTTAAGATTTAATCTTAAGAATGGTTAAGAGTGTGGAAGTCGGGAAATTATGTAAATGATTTAATAATCAGGGATTAATTTATGTCAGTTGTGCTGATATAAGATTATTTTTTGTAAACAGATCTTCCTTATGCTGCCTATAATTGCCTTTCATAAGAATTACTGGCTGAATTTATTTCGTAATTCTGCCAAATCCTTAAAATCCTGTTTTACATGATTATATAAATTCTTATAAATTTTAAAATATTCCATATACCGATCATTATTTTTCCCAATTGGTTCCATTGGGTCAATATATTCAGCTTTAGCCCTTGCAATACTAAAATCTTTAAAAACTTTAGTTGCCACTCCGGCAAGAATTGCATCGCCGTAAGGGGCTCCGGTTCTGTTTTTTATAAATACTGTAGGAATATTAAAAACATCAGTTATGATCCTTCTCCAAAGTTTACTTTTGGCTCCGCCTTCATTCATCACAATGGGATAATTAATTTTAATTCCGGAATTAACAATAAAAGTAAAAGAGTCATATAGCGCGTATGCTACACCTTCCATCATAGCCCTGGCCAAATGTCCTTTAGTGTGATTTAGAGACAGCCCAAACACTACTCCTCTTGCATTTACGTCCCATATAGGGGTTCTTTCTCCCATCAGATAAGGAAGAGCTAATAGTCCTTCGCTTCCCAGTGGTACTCTTTCTGCCTGCATTTCTATAATATCATAGGCATTTATTCCATTCATTAATCCTTCAGCAGCGACTTCAACTCCTGAAAAATTATCCCTTAGATAGCGAATTGTATGTCCGCCAGTGGTTGTAACTCCAATAGCGACATATGTATCTGCAGAATTTATAGTGTATGCGCAGTTGACCATATTGTTTAAAAAATTAGTGTCTTTATGTATAACTCCCATAACACCGCAGGTACCAAGATTTATGTGAATGTCGCCTACTTCTGTTGCCCCGCCTCCAACATAACCGGTAGGTCCGTCTGCCGCTCCGGCACATACAGCAATACCTTCAGCCAAACCTGTTTCCTCTGCACCTTTTTTATTTACGCTGCCTATTATATCTTCGCAGGCAAATACTTCGGGGAGGATATCTATCTCCAGACCAATTTTATTTAAAATTTCTTTATTAAACTTTTTCTTTCTAATATCATATGCTACTCCATAGAAAGCTGCGGTTGCATAATTTACTGTAGACCTGCCTGTGAGCTTGTACCTGATAAAGCCATCGATTGTAAGTGCCTTATAAATCTTTTTAAAAGACTGAGCTCTATTGCTCTTTTCCCACATTAAATTTACCAGGGAGGGGTGGTCATCTAATCTGTTTCCTGAAATTTCAAATAATTTATCCTCACCTATGTTGTTTTTTAACCATTCTACTTCTTTGACTGCCCTTCTATCCATTAAGTTATAAGCCATGTTTATTGGATTACCTTCACTGTCAATCATTACCATGCTTGGTAAAGCAGAAGAAGTACCTATCCCTACTATTTCTTTCGGATCAATCGATGCTTTTTTGATACACTCTTTAATTATTTCGCAGGCTATAGTCCAGTATAATACGGGGTAATGTTCAGACCATCCTGGTTTTTGTGTGATAATGGGGTATTCCCTGTAAGCATAAGCTAATATATTAGCGTCTTCATTAATTATGGTTGCTTTGCCTCCGCCAGTTCCATAATCAATTCCTAACAAATATTTACGCATATCCCCTCCTAATCATAGTGTATCTGTAGTAAGAATATGATAATTTATATTTATTAAATCAATTCTGATATTTTAAATGCTAATGGAGTTATTAAAACCTGATTTATTTATTTTAAAATTAATGATGGCGTTTCTGCCTTGCCAGTAAAGCTCTGCTGATTTTAAATAAAGATACAAAAGCAGTATAATCGCCCAGCTCGGTTAATCTTTTTGTTAATTTAACATGGATTCAAACCAGGCTAATCTTATTCTCCATTTAAGCAAATAACCCTTAGGGATGTGAGTAAATCATAAGGGAGCAATTAATGTCTGATGATTAATGTAAGTAAGCTTTTTAGACTTTGCATTTTACCAATAGATGGGTGAATTAAAATCTTTAAGCAGCCCTCATTATTAGTGGCTTTCGCTTCCCCCGTTTACATTAAATGCCTGGCCGGAAATATAATCGGACTCCTCTGAAGCCAGAAATAAAAATACTTTTGCTATATCCTCTGGTGTTGCAAACCTGTCAAGTGGAATGCTTTGCCTTACACTG
>CAYNMO010000098.1:0-5845 GCA_964398155.1 uncultured Actinomycetota bacterium
ATACTTATGCTAAAAACGTGCTCAAAAGGGGACTGTCCCCTTTTTTTTTCTTTTTTATACTTATGCTAAAAACGTGCTCAAAAGGGGACTGTCCCCTTTTTTTTTCTTTTTATTTCTTTGGGTGGCAGCGCTGCAGCATATTCAAAAGATCTGTAAACCCAGTCGTTTGTTATATCTGTACTTTCCTGCTTAAGTATCCATTCCGGGAAAACCGCGTATTCTTTCATGATTCTTCCCGGCAGGGGTTCAAAAGCTTTTGCACCTTCAAGTTCAAGAAATTGCTCCCTGTCGCTTTTTGAGAGCCGCAAAAATATGCTCTCAGCAAAAACACCCATAAACATGTTTGAATTTATAAAGACACATGGAAAACCAAACATCTTACGCTTTTCAATTCCGATGATAACCGGCACTATTTTTTCAAAAGTCTCAATAATTTGCGCTGTAGGTTTTTCCCATTTCATTTTAATCAACCTTTCTTAAAATCGACCAGTATGTCCATATAATATTTATATGTTTTTTCAAAAAATACATATTGCCTCATCTAAAATTGTATCAGAAAGCCTGCTTGCTGCTCATTTAAAAAAGTATTCCAAATACATTAAGGGAGTATTTGCTCATGCGACTTCTTATATGTCAGTATATCTTGCACTGCCTTCTATTTTAAGACATTAAACTTAAGCAACTTATCCTGCAGTATTGATAATTTTTTTTTAAGAAATATTTATATTTATACATTAACAATGTATCATATAATAATACAGGAATATATTTTGTATCATCAGGCTGATTTTATTATTACAAATTTCAGCAGAAAATGGCACTTTTTTTAGCGGTTTTTATTTATCAAAATTAAATTAAAAAAATATGGAAATCGCAATTGCTGACCAGCAGATATTTTTATTTAAAGATCAGATAACACCGCACTATGCTGAAGTCAAAGCATGGGAAAAGAAGATGACGGCCTTTGATACTTTCAGCAAATTTGGCAGCCTTTTAAGTCATCCAAAAGATGCGGATTTTGAACTCTTATACAGTGAACACCGTTACCAGCCTTTCTGGCATGTTGCTGCCAGCGCCAGGTATGTCTATGATCGTGATGCCAGATACAAAGTTTCAACCCGCGGGACTGAAGTCAAATCGGTCACCTGCCTTGCAAAACGTTTTAATGCAGATAATGGATACATGGAAATTCCCGTAATAGAGCACTGCATGGAGGAAGAAGACAGTGAAGTTTTTATAGACGGAATTACAGGAAAGAGCCAGCCTGATCTCGTAAACTACATGACTTTTTCACCTGAAAATGTTCAGGATGAACTAAATAAAATGGTTCCACAAAACTCCATTATGGTACCTCCGCAAATGAGGGCATGGGCAATCATAAGAGACATAGTTTCCAAAATGATAAAGGCAATCCAGGCTGACAAGATTGATGAAGAGTTAATCAATATTCCTACCGTAGATTTATATTACCGACCGGTTTATGCTTTTCAGTATTTATGGAAAGCAAAAGGTAAAGAAGGAATTGCTGAGGTGGATGCACTTACCGGAACAGTAAAAAGCGGCAGCAGAGTATTTAGTGAATATTTGGGCAAGGTATTGGAGCAGAATTTTCTTTTTGATCTTGGTGCAGATGTTGCCGGCCTGCTTTTCCCAGGTGGAAGCATTGCTGTAAAGGTAGTAAAAAAGTGCATAGACATGAATAAAATAAAAAATAATAAATAGCTCTTCATAACAGCTAAAATACAAGGCAGCATATGGCAGGCAGCTTAGCATCAGACTGACTTTAGTAATTTCCAAAAACTTTTATCAATTACCAGAATCTTTATTAATCACAAAGACAATATATTGATTAAAAGCCTAAAAGACATTTCCCAAAAATATTTTCTAACTGAAAAAATACTTGTCTGCCCGTCTTTTGACATCGCAAATCAGATTCTTGAAAATCTTGCCGCATCCGGATACAGTTGGATAAATTTTAGAGCAGAAACAATAATTTCTCTGGCTCTGGGAGTAGCAGAAACACAGTTACTCAAAAGAAACCTTAAAGCAATATCGCCCCTGGAAGCAAATTTTTTGACAGATAAAATTTTCACAAAATTAGCTGAAAAAGGAGAACTAAAGTATTTTAAAAAATTAGCTGCAAACGAAGGAATCATCAAAGCGCTTTCCGGCAATATTTCAGAACTAAAATTTGCTGGAATTGCACCGGAGGGGCTTAAGGGCAGTTTTTTTATAAATGAAGACAAAGCCAGGGATTTAAAGCTTGTCTTTAAAAACTATGAAAATATATTAAAGGAAAAATCATTAATTGATTCTCCTGCAATAATCAGTCTTGCAAATTCTGTTCTGGCCGACAATATCTGCGAACCGATCAGTAATTTTGACAAAGACGCGATGTTTATAGTTTCGGCAAAAAACAGTTATAAGAAAATCGAAAAAGATTTTTTAAATAATATTAGCAGCAGCAGCAGATTGATAGTTATAGAGGAAGAAAAAGTACACGGCCTGGAAAGACCAAAAAACAGACTTGCTTCAGCAGGCTTCATGCCACAGACCAATTGCCCCGCTTCAGTCTTCAGCTATCTTTTTGATCAGCAGATGTTAAAAAGAAATACCGAACAATATGGTGAAGATAAAAATATTGAAATATTTAATGCTCCAAATTATCGCGGTGAAATATATGAGATTTTAAGAAGGCTCGCTGCTGACAGAATTCACATCGATAATGCTGAGATAATATATACTAATTCTCTGCCCTATCTTGAGGTGATACAGAATATTTCCCTGAAACTTGGCATTCCTTCAGTTTTTTCTTCCGGTTTTCCCGGTGACAAAAGCAGGGCTGGTAAATGCCTGAAAGGTTTTCTTTTGTGGATAAAAGATGACTTTCCGGAAACGCAGCTTAGAAACCTTTTAAATTATAATTTGCTTAAAATTAAGAGCAAAAACACTGAAAGCAAAATAACCGGAAGTCAGCTGGCCTTTATGCTTCGTACATCTAAAATTGGATGGGGAAGAGACCGATATGGGAGCGTTCTCGAGAAGAGCTTATCAGAAATTAAAGCAAAAATTAAGAAAGCAATAGATGATAATAAGACTGAGGAGATTATAAATTCTTATAAAAACAGGCTTGAGCTGTTAAAAAATCTTAATGAAATTACTAAAGGACTTCTGCAAATTGTACCGGAAATTAAAGGCGGAAAGATAGATTTTAAGCAGCTGTGCGCCTGCTGCCTTAAGTTTTTATCTGATTTTATAGAGGCATCAAATGAAGAGGAGGCTTCATATCTTAAAATTCTCAAAGACAATATTCTTACCATGGAATTTGTTGTTGAAACGGAATTCTCTGTTGAAGAGGCAGTACTGAAAATAACAGAGCTTATAAAAGATATAAGGTTTTTAAAATCCGGCCCCAGACCAGGACATTTGTTTGTCAGCGATTTTGGAAGCGGAGGCATGTCTGGCAGAAGCAGAACCTTTATTGTCGGTATGGATGAAAATAAGTTTCCCGGCACACACACACAGAATCCTGTAATGCTTGATGAAGAAAGAGAAAAAATGGGCAAAGATATTAGTCTTTCAAAAGACAGCCTCAAGGAAAAATTATATGATTTTACTTCAATGCTGTCAGATATAGAGGGCAAGGTATCTTTCAGCTATGCTTTTTATGATATAAAGGATGAAAAAATTTTACATCCTTCTTCAGTGCTGCTGCAGATTTACAGATTGAAGTCAAAAGAAGATAAAGCAGATTATGACGAAATGCTGTCCTTCCTGGAGAAGAAAGAAGCTAACAGATTAAAAATAGTTAATGATATCTATATTGATGAAAGCTATTTTTGGACAGGCAAACTACTCTCTGAAGATAATTTAAAAAATGCCAGAGAATCTGTCTTAAAAATATATCCCTGGCTGTCAGAGGGGGTAAATGCCATAAACAGCCGGAGAAGCTCCGAGCTGACGGCTTACGATGGATGGTTAAATCCTTTAACTGATGAACTGGACCCAAGAAAAAATCAGGACATTGTCCTTTCGTGCACAGGGATTGAAAGTTTCGCACAATCCCCCTATACATATTTTTTAGAAAAAATACTTGGCATCAGAAGACCTGAAGAAATAAAAAAAGATCTCTCTGTCTGGCTGGATCCTAAAATGAGAGGAGTGCTGCTGCATGATGTTTTTCAAAGTTACGGTGAAAAGCTTGCAGCGCCTGGTGAGTACACTGATTATGAAAGCCAGAAGAAACTTATAGGCAGCATACTTAAAGAAAAAATTGAAAAATTAAGAGAAGATGTTCCAATTCCCGGGAAAGCTGTTTTTAACCGTGAAAAAACCAGTTTAATGCGGGATATTGATGTTTTTCTTGAAGTGAGCAATTCTCTTGGAAAACCTGTTTTTTTAGAATATGAATTTGGTTATGGTGGAAAAGAAAAGGCTGGAATCAGTATTGGCAGGGATGATGAGGGCCGCGAAGTATTTATCAGTATCGCAGGTAAAATTGACAGGATAGACCAGGCCGGCATAAATGATTATCATGTCTGGGACTATAAAACCGGAAGCTCCTATTCTTATGAAGAAGAAGGCTATGTCTGCCAGGGAAAGCAGCTTCAGCACATACTGTATGCCAGAGTTTTCGAAACAATACTCAGAAAAACAAATCCTGATGCAAAAGTCAGCGCATGCGGTTATATTCTTCCAACAGAAAAAGGCAGAAATTCGGGCAAAGGCTGTATTTTTAGAAGAAACACAGATAATGAAGAAAAATGGCAGGGCGCACTTGACTGTATTCTGGAGCTTATGTCCAAAGGTGTCTTTATATTTTCTGATGAAAGCATGCTTTTTTATGATGATGAGGATATTTATGGCAGTAAGGCCGACAGGCAAAACATAAAAATAAAAATTAATAATCCGGAAAATACTGTTCTTGAAAAATGGAAAGAATTAAAAAATTATAAATAATTTTCGGCCAATAATTAGCTAAAAACAAAGCTATTAACCAGGAATCAAATTGACAGAGATAAATGAATTAGCTGACAAAAATTCAAGAGAAAAAATTAAAACTTTGCTCGACTGGAACTTTTTTGTAGAAGCAGGGGCGGGCTCAGGGAAAACATACTGCCTTGTGGAAAGAATGACAAACCTTATAAAAAAGGGCAAAGCAAATATGGAAAACATTGCCGCGGTAACTTTTACAAGAAAGGCCGCCGCAGAGCTCAAGGAGAGATTTCAGATAAAACTTGAAAATTCCCTGAGTGAAGATAACAGTCTGCCTGCTGACGAGAAGAATAATATACAAAATGCACTTTTTAATCTGGAGCAGATTTATATAGGGACAATTCATTCTTTCTGTTCAAAAATTTTAAGGGAAAGACCGGTGGAGGCAGGAGTTGATCCTGAATTTGAAGAAATTGAAGAGCAAAAAGATTATTTGTACGCAGAGAAAGCCTGGTCAGATTTCATAGATTACTCAAATGAAAATAATGACGATACTCTAAAGCTGATGGAAGAGTATGGAATAGAAATAAATGATTTAAAACCCTCTTATCACAGCTTTATTGCTAATGCAGATGTTGAGATAGAAACAGCTGATATTTCCAAACCGGATTCTTCTGAAACAAAAAGAGAAATCAAACTGTTTCTAAGTTTGTTTAAAGATATTTTAGTGTACAAAGCACCAGAAAAGGGCTGGGACAGCCTTCAGAGTATTTTAAGAAAAAGTATTTTTTATGTCGACTCAGGATATCTTGACAGCGACAGACTGTTTTTAAGGGTTTTGGGTGAAATGAACAAAACCGCTGATATTGTGCAAAACAAATGGCCTGAGGGCAGTGGCAAAGAATGCAAA
>CAYNMO010000098.1:5855-8746 GCA_964398155.1 uncultured Actinomycetota bacterium
GACTGCGGCGGCACGTCGAGCTGCGCAAAGTGCGGCAATGGCAAAGAATGCAAAGAAAAAATGATTCAGTTTCAGAATGATACTATAAAACCTGCCCTTAAATCCTGGCAGGAATATATGCATAAGCCTCTGGCTGAGTTTATAAAAAAAGGAGCAGACTTTTACAGAGACTGGAGAAACAGCCGATCACTTTTAAATTTCGGGGATTTACTTGTAATGACTTCAAAACTTTTAAGAGAAAACAGCGAAGTCAGGGAGTATTTTAAAAAGAAGTTTACTCATATACTTGTAGACGAGTTTCAGGATACCGATCCCATCCAGGCTGAAATATTTTTCTTTTTCGCAGGAAAAAACGTAAAAGAGACTGACTGGAAAAATATTATTTTGGAAGATGGGGCACTTTTTTTGGTAGGAGATCCAAAACAGAGCATTTACCGTTTCAGAAGAGCCGATATGGATATTTATAATACTGTCAAGAAGATGTTTTCAGGTAAATTCTGTGAAGTATTGCCGCTATATTCTAATTTCAGATCTCTTCCTTTTATGCAGGATCTGGTTGAGTCTGTATTTAAAAAAATCATGCCGGATGAAGAAGACGCCTATCAGGCACAATATTTCCCCTTAAGCACAACAAGGAAGGCAGAGGATGCTCATGACTTTGGGTTGTTTGAAAATAATACAGGCAAAGTAAGCAGGAGCAATGCATCAGAAATTACACAGACAGATGCAGCCAAAGCTGCAGCCTGGATTTACAATTCAGTAAATGCCGGGGAATTAACACTTCAGAGAACCGACGATGAAATAACGGCAGGTCTGTCACAAAAACCGGAGTATTTTGATTTTTTAATACTGACAAAAAAACGAAAGAATCTGGGTATATATGCCAGAGCTTTAGAAAAAGTTGGCATTCCGTACGATATTTCTGGCGGTCTGGTTTTTAATGAATCACTGGAGACCGGTGAAATATTAAAATTATTTAAAGCGGTAGATGATCACAGAGACCCCGTCGCTCTTGTTGCGGCGCTAAGAGGTTTGTTTTTTGGAATAAGCGATGAGCTTTTATACCACTTCAAAAAGGCGGGAGGAAAATTTACTTATTATAGCCTGGTGCCTGATGGTTTTACAGCTTTTGAGGAAGCTTTTAAAAGACTCAGGGAATATAAAGAGATAATTGACAATAACAAGCCTGTGGTGGCTGCAGAAATAATTATCGAAAAATCGGGCATAATACCTCTGGCACTATCTGAGGAGGAAGGACTTACAAGGGGCGGCAATATTTATAAGGCATTGGAGCTGTTAAAAAACTTTGAGGAGCAGGACATAGAAACCTTTCATGGTTTAACTAAAAATATGGAGGAAATATTAAAAAACAAAGAAATTGAATCAATGAGCCTGCTTGTTTCAAAAAAAAATGTAGTAAGGCTTATGAATCTTCATAAGGCCAAAGGGCTGGAGGCACCGGTAGTTATTTTAGCTGATCCAGTGGGGGAGTCCGGAAATTTTGAGCCGCAGTATCATATCAGCAGAACTGGGGGCAAAAAAGCAAAAGGGTATTTTTCTATTTCCAGGCCGACATCAAATTACAGCAGTGAGATACTCGCCATTCCTCCGGAATGGGAAGTCATGCTGGAGGAGGAAAAAAAATATGTTGAAGCTGAAAGAAGAAGATTGGAATATGTTGCGGTAACAAGAGCAAAAAATATTCTTGTGGTCAGCACTTACAGGGAGGGAGAAAAAACAAAAGCCTGGGAGGCTTTGTATGATTCTTTAAAGAGTGCCAAAGAATTGCAGGTTCATAAAAATATGAACTTTGCTGATGTGGAAGGATTTGATATAAGTAAAACTGCCTGGGATAAAGAAAAAGATAAGATTGCCCTAAATTTAAACTATATAAGCAGTGCCAGCTATACCATAGATAAAGTTACTTCTGAGGCTAGAGAAGGATTTGTTTTTACCGGAAGTTCTGGCGGCAAAGGCGCAAAGTGGGGAAGTATTTGTCATAAGGCTGTTGAGCTTGCAGGCAAAGGACATTATGAAAAGCTGGCGGAATTAACCCGGAAGTGGACAGATGAGGCCGTGATAGATGCCGGAGATGCTATTGAGCTTGCTGCCCTGGTTGAGAGATTTACCAAAAGCATTCTCTTTAAAAGGATTATGGCGTCAGAGCAGAAGCTTTATGAAACAGAATTTGCTTACGGATTAGATGGAGACGTATTATTTGGTGTAATAGACTTAATTTTTAAGGAAGGCAGCAAATGGATTATTGTTGATTATAAAACTGATGACTTTGAAAATGACGTGTCAAGGAAGAATGTTTATCTGAAGCAGATTGCACTTTATAAAAAATATTGGGAAAGCATAACAGGGGAAGAGGTATCTGAAGAAATTTTATACAAATTGTAAACAGTATTTAATTAAGGGTATCCCAGAAGAGGTTTTTTAACATCTAGTGAGTGTCTTTTTCATCTTTAAGTTTTTATCACATGATCAGTGTCCTTAGAAGATCAATTGGAATTATTGTGATACCACTGCCATCTAAAATTGTTATTATTTTAATACTAATAATAGTCGGGTCAAAAAATATTTTGTGATTGATTTAAGCAAATAATTAACTAAAACTTAAGTTACTAATCAGGAATTAATTAGTGTCTTTTTCATCTTTAAGTTTTTATCACATGATCAGTGTCCTTAGAAGATCAATTGGAATTATTGTGATACCACTGCCATCTAAAATTGTTATTATTTTAATACTAATAATAGTCGGGTCAAAAAATATTTTGTGATTGATTTAAGCAAATAATTAACTAAAACTTAAGTTACTAATCAGGAATTAATTAGTGTCTTTTTCATCTTTAAGTTTTTATCACATGATCAGTGTCCTTAGAAGATCA
>CAYNMO010000099.1:0-8733 GCA_964398155.1 uncultured Actinomycetota bacterium
ATCATTCTCTCATAATGTTCCATAACTCTAAAAATATAACCGGTTTTTTCTTCTTCATTCCAGTAAGACCTTATTCCTTCAAAAATTCCTGTTCCATAATGAATTACACATGTTCTTATACTTACATTGGCCTCTTCTATTGGTACTATTTTACCGTTAAAAAAAGCAAATTTTGTTTTGTTTTCCTTCATTTAATAGCCTCTTTCTATAAAAATCTAAGTATTTGAAAATATATTTTTCAGTTTATTTAAAACACAGATTATTTATTTAAAAAATCCAGAGCTGCAAGCGCATAAATTTTGGCAGAACTGATAATTGCTTCTGAATCTACATATTCATCCGGTCCATGAGCTAGTTTGATAAACCCCGGCCCAAAAGATGGAATAGTTGGAATGTTTAACCTATCTACATAAAAGCTTGCTTCTGTGCCGAATGGTTCGCCTACTTTTTGGGGCTCATATCCCAAAATATATTTAGCTGAAGTAATACAGCTTTTAACTAAAGGATGGTCCTCTTCTATTTCTGCAGGTGGCATCCACGGATCAATGGGCGGCTTTTCAAGAACAAGTTCTGCATCTAATTCCTTATCAGCTTTTTTTAATTTCGTTAAAAAATTTTCAATATCTTCCTTTAATATTTCAAATTTCATTCCTGGTATTGTTCTTATATCAAATCCAAAACCGGCTAATCCAGGTATAACACCATAGTAAATGCCTCCTTCAAGAGTTACTCCCGGGTTGACTGTAGGTCCTAAGGGATATAATTTATGAGGATTAAATCTAAGATTATTTTTTAGATCCTGTGCAAATTCTGTTAAGACTTTTGCCATTTTTACACTGGCATTTATGCATCCACCTCTATCAGATATACTGCTGTGCATCTGTGTTCCGTGGACAATTATCTTTCCAAGTAATGCACCCCTGCTTGCTATACCGATAGTATCAAAATTTCTTTCTTCACCTGAAGGTTCGCCTAACATTATTGCATCTGCATCAAATCCTATTTCAGTAAGATATTTTGCACCATATGCACACCCGCCTTCTTCATCTGCTGTAAATAATAGTGCTAGCTCACCAGTAAAAGGTGGCTTTATTGATTTGATTACATAAGCTGCTGCAAGCATACCAACCAGAGCGCCTTTCATGTCTGTAGTGCCTCTACCATACAATCTGTTATTGATTATCGCTGGTTTTGCAGGGTCGATAATCTTCCAATTATTTGAGTCTCCTAAAGGTTTTGTATCAAGATGCCCGCTTAGTATAAGTTTTTTGCCTTTGCCTGTTCCTCTTAAACTGAATAAGATATTTGGCCTGTTATGCTTTTTGGAAAATATCTGAGGCTTTCCAATCTCCCAGGAGCTGGCTTTCTTTTTTATAAGTTCTGCAATAGCAGTTTCATCTCCCGGAGGGGTTTCACTCGATTGTTTAACGCAATCCAGGGCAAAATCTACTATCTCGTGTCTTATGTTGTCGATAAAATTGCATACATTGTTTGAAGTTGTATTTAGTTCTTTGTGCATTTTATTTTTTTTCTAATTTATTTTAAATCATCGGTGGTATTGAAAGGCCCAGTAGTGCTTTCTTTGCCATTTCTATATGTTTTTTACCATCACTCAGAGTAAAACCATAGTGACTTGGCAAGAGGCTATCAATCTCAAATTGCATTAAATTATCAATTCCAATTTTGTAGTCTTCAAGAGTTGAATCAGGAGTATTAGACATGCATAACAATCCTCTCATAAAAACTGTATCACCGCTGAATAGAACCTTTTTAAAATGGTTTTCTAATAAAATACATACAGAACCTTTACTATGGCCCGGGGTATTAATTATCCTTATATTATATTTTCCAACTTTTATTATTTCATTGCCGCTTAAAGCCTGATCAATTTTTACAGCATGCAATTTAAAATTATCCGGATAGATACCCACCTTTTTTGCAAGTTTTAATCCAATAGATTCTTCATCACCATTTTCTATATGGTTGGCCTCTATTTTGGATATAAATACCTCGACTCCAAGCATTTCTTTAAAATCATATGCTCCGCCTGAATGGTCAAGGTGTGCATGCGTGAGAATCAACTTAGAAATTTTTCTTTTGTCAATATTTTCAATTGTAATATTTTTAATTATTTTTTTCGTATCCTGTCCAACACCTGAATCAATCAGTACTACATCTTCCCCACCATCTATAAGAAAAGTATTACAGTCAAGATGATTAGAAATTCCAAATCCATATTCCCCACCGCCTACTGCATAAATATCTTCAAGAATTTTCATTACACTTAATCCTTTTAAAATTGTTTACAAATTCCATGCACATTGTGTGCCTTTATTGACTGCGTCATAGATTTTCCCTACTTTTATGCAATCACCAATTATTTTAACATCTAGATCAGGATTCTTTTTTAAAAGTTCTTGCTTGAAACTAATTGCCAATTCATTTTTTGGAACATAGCCTACCGAGATAATAGTATTATCAACTACTATTTTCTTTTTCTCACCAGTTTTGTTATCCAGAAGTATTTCACCCTTATTAATAGATTTTATTTGTGTATCCAATAAAATTTTTACTTTTGCCTTATCTAATTTTGTTAAAATCATGTATTTATTTACTAACGCTTCATCAGATAAAATATTATCCATATCAAGATTGTCTAATAAAAAAACTTTTTTATTATTTAAAGCAAGATACAATGCAATTTCACAACCAATTAAACCTGCCCCAATTACAGCTATTGTATTACCGATTAAATTGGCATTATTTAACTTCAAAATATCTTCAGGATAGAATACAGTTGTATCTTCTCTGTTTACAAAATCAGGGATAACAGGGACAGAACCTACTGCAATTATTACAACATCAGGATTTATTTTTATAATTTCCTCACAATTAAATCCGGTATTTAATTTTAACCTTATCTTTTTTTCAGAAATCTCTTTTTCATAAAAACCAAGCAGGATTTTTATTTCTTTCTTAAAATCCTGGACAGCTGCCAGCCGCAAATTTCCACCAATTTGAGCTTCCTTTTCAATTATTGTTACATTATGACCCCTATTGCTGGCAGTAATTGCTGTTTCGAGCCCTGCTGGCCCAGCACCAATTATCACTACTTCTTTAGGGATTAAAGATTTTTGACTTTTATAATCTTCATATCTTTTTTCTTCGCCGACATATGGGTTTATAGAACATTTTATGGATCTCTGGCTTAAAACTCTTTTATAACAAGCATTACACTTGATACATTGTTTTATATTTAAGTTATTTGAGGCCTTGTTTGCCCATTCAGGTTCAGCAATTAATGCCCTGCCTAGCGCAACTATATCTGCTTTTTTGCTCATTATTATATTTTCTGCAAATTCAGGGTCCGAAATTCCCGATGCTGCAATTACCGGAATATCTACAACCTTCTTAACCATTTCAGCAAGAGGTACCAGGGGTTGTCCATTATATATAGGTGGTACTTCAGGATAACTGCAGTCTGTAAATCCAGGTATTGTAATGCTGTTTCCTGAAACATGTATATAATCAAGCAAATTAAGACTATTTATATATTTGGATATTTTTTTTGCTTCTTCATTGTCAATCCCACCGTCCAAATGCTCGTGTGCACTAAATTTTAAACCTATTATGAAGTCTTTCCCGCAATTTTTTCTGATTCCTTCAGCAATTTCTTTAAAAAACCTTAATCTTTTTTCCAATGTTCCGCCATATTCATCATTTCGCCTATTAGTGTGTGGAGAATAAAACTGGTTTATTAAATAACCATGGGCACCATGTAATTCCACGCCGTCACAGCCGGCGTCCTTTGCCCACTGTCCACTTTGTATAAAGAGACCAATGATTTCTTCTATCTGGCTTAAAGTCAGTTCCAAAGGTTTTTCAGGATACATCCTGCTTTCGATACTGGAAGGAGCGACCGGAGTATTTCCATATGTAAAATATCTTGGTGATTTACCGCCAAAATGAGATAGCTGAACCAGGAATTTACAATCATAGACATGCAAAGCTTCTGCAAGCTTACTTATTCCCATTAAGAGTTTTCGGGAATAGATTCCCATTGTTAAAGCAAAGTATCTTTCGTCAACTGCTGCAAATGGTGAAATTATTAACCCTGTCCCTCCTTTGGCTCTTGCTTCAAAATAATCTATCATTTCAGTAGAAACCCTGCCGCCATAATAATATTCTTCAAGTCCCGTGCCCATTGGTGCCATGAATATTCTGTTTTTTACTTCCTGTCCTGCTAAAACAATAGGTGAAAACAAGCTGGGATATTTCAAATTTATCTCCTCAATAATTGATTTATGATATTTTAATATTATGTAATATTTTTTCTAGTATTTTAATTATATAATTATTATAAAATATTTTATTCTTTTGGACTTAGTGCGACAGCAATGAGGATTATGACTCCCCTGAAAATTACCTGCTGATCTACAGACGATCCAAAAAGTATAAGTCCGTTATTTATCATTCCGAGAATAACTGAACCTATTAGGGCGCCTATTATAGTGCCTTTTCCGCCATTGATGCTGTTGCCTCCGATTACTACTGCAGCAACTACATTAAAGACATCTGCTTCGCCATAAGTATACCTTGCTGCCGCAAGCCTTCCAGAATAAAGAAGCCCTGCAAGAGCCGCTAATACCCCCATCATAATAAATAACATCCATTTGACGTTGGAGACATTTATACCGGAAAAAACTGCTGCAACTTTATTGCCCCCGGCTGCAATGACTTTCCTGCCAAAGCTTGTTTTTGCCATTATGAGGTGACCTATAACAATTAATATTATTGTCCATATAAACAATGTCGATATTGGACCGATATTACCGCCGCCAAAAATATATTTGAACCTTGCATTTGTAACGGGAACGGCCTGGAGTTTTGTAATCCATCTTGCAATGCCATAAATCACACCAGAAGTTGCAAGCGTTGCTAAAAATGAAGGCATTTTCACTTTTACGACAAGTGCGCCGTTTATGAAACCTATAACCCCTCCAAGTGCAAGTGATGCGCCGACTGCTGCAAATATTCCAACTTTCTGCAGAAGCAAGGCGGCTATCAGGGCACACATTGCTACCGTAGAACCAATAGATAAATCAAATTCCCCACTTGCAATAAGAAATGTAAAGCCTATAGCAAGAATAGAAATAATTGCAGTTTGCCTGAAAATGTTCATTATATTGACACCTGAAAGAAATCCCTTGTCACGTAGAAATATGGCAAAGACTATAAATATACCCACCAGGATAAAGTAAATCGCATTATCCCGGAGAATATTTTTTGCAGATATGGCACCAGGTCTGGACAGCATCCTTCCTTTATCCATTTATCTTTCTCCTTATATTATTCTCTTATTTCTTTATTAAAATCCTATTTTTATTCAAGTTTAAAAACCAATAATTCATTGAAAAATATTTTTAGGTTATATTTCCTACTGGATTGCATGGAGTAGAAATTCTTCGGTTATCTGGGGTCCTGAACCTCTGAGAACTTCATTTATTATTGAGCCATTTTTTAATATTAACACCCTGTCACAAACCTGGGTTAGTTCTTCAAATTCAGAAGATATAAAAATCGCACATTTGCCGGTATCAGCAAATCTTCTTACAAGTTGTAGTATCTCCTGCTTTGAGCCAACATCTACACCAAAGTTTGGATCGTTTAAGATCATGATTTCAGGTTCAGCGGCAAGGTTTTTTGCGATAACAACTTTCTGTTGATTTCCTCCTGAGAGAAGTTTTACCTTTTTAAAAATGCTGTTTGTGACTATTTTTAAATCATCAACATATTTTTTGGCAAGGTTGTTTGCTTTCCTGTCATTAATAAATATTCCACTTCTTAATTTATCAAAAATAGACATTGTAATATTAAATTTTACGGTATTTTCAACAACTAAGCCCTGTGCCTGGCGTTCTTCTGGCACCATAGTTATTTTATGTTTTATGCTTTCTTCAGGCTTTTTTATATTTAATTTTTTTCCATCTATATATAGCTCCTTTTGTAAGCTTGGCAAAATACCAAATATTGATTTAACAATTCTTTCCTGCCCAGCACCCAAAAGACCTGCTAGACCCAGGACCTCGCCAGGCCATATCTTAAAAGAGATTTTTTTATCACCTGCCAAGTCAAGATTTTTTATTTCCATTTTGGGAGGGAGATTGCGATTTATATTGTAACTACTTTCATAAATAATCCTCTGGAGCTTTTTACCAAGTATTGCCTCTATCATTCTCGGTAGGTCTATATCCGTGACTTTATCAGTTAAAATCTTTTTACCGTCTCTAATTACTGTTACCCTGTCACATGTTTCAAATATTTCGTTTAGGTGATGGGTGATATAAATAATAGAGATGCCTTTATCCTTTAACCTTTTTATAACCTTATTTAACAGTTCTACCTCTCCACGCGATAATGATGCCGTGGGCTCATCCATGATTATTATCTTTCGATCCTCCGAAACGATTTTCCCAATCTCTACGAGTTGCTTATGGCTTACCGAAATATCTCTCACAATCGATTTCGGATTAAGGTTTACCCCCAAATCCTGCAATATCTTTATTGTAGAATTTACCATAAGCTGATCATCAATTAGTCCGCCTTTTTTCGGCTCTCTGTTTAAAAAAATATTTCTTGCAATACTCATTGTCGGTATCAGAGAAAACTCTTGATAAATCATGCCGATGCCCTTTTTTCTTGCATCTTGAGGATTTGCAAAATGAACATCGACACCTTCGACAAGGATTTTTCCGCTGCTTCTTGTATAAACGCCATTTATTATCTTCATAAGAACAGACTTACCGGCACCATTCTGTCCAACTATTGCATGAACTTCGCCTTTTTTGAGGTCAAAATTGATACTTTGCAACACCTTGACTCCGCTGAAGTCTTTGCAGATGTCTGACATCTGAAGAATAATTTCATTATTTTCACTCATATTTTTCCTTATGAAAACTTGGATATAATTCTATTTATTATAAAATAATTTTCTGCTGGAGACATAAAATTTCTATATATGATATTTTATTTAGGTTTTAATAAAATTCCTTTTAAAAAATTTATTATTATCTTCGATTCTATAAATAATATTCATCGCTCATCACAAAAAAACTTTTTGCTGTCTTGTGAAGTAAATTTAATAATAGAACCATTAAATTTAAAGAAACCGCCAAATTTATAAACTTTTTCCAGGGGGACTTACAAATTATAAAATATTGTGCAAGTCCCCCCAGAGATAATTAGATCAATTAATATATCTAATCATTTGTTATTACATTCCTTTAGCTCTTAAAGCAGTATCAATTTCTTCAGGAACCGGAGTATGCATTACTGCCTGGTAAAGTTCTCTTACATTATCCTGAGTAAAATATGTTGCTGGAGATAAAACATACTCTGGACATTCTTTACCCAATAAACCGTAAGCACAAATAGTTGCCAGATTTACACCAATATTCCACGGTGTGTCTGTGATTAATGCCTTAACATTTTCACCATTAATAAGTGACAATAAGGTCGGTTTGTCTACAGCAAAAGTGATAATGTCAACATCATCTCTTCCTGCATCCTTACAAGCAGCCTGAGCTTCCATTGCTGCCAGCATATAAGTAATATACAATGCTTCTATATCCGGTTGTTGAATTAAAGCAGCTGCAGTATTGGCTCCTGCACCTTTTGGCTCAGTAAAGCCCATATCTGAGACAACCTCGATGTTTGGCCCTAATGCAGCCAGCCCTTCCCTAAAACCTTTATCGATAACGTTTGTGACATATAGGTTTAAATCAACATAATTAATACCTATTTTAGCTTTTTCACCAGCAATCTCTACCATTTTTTGTGCCATATAATATCCTTGGTCATAGGGCATGTTAGTAGCAATACCAGTGAAATCCTTTCCATAGACGTAACCATCCGGCTGTGCTGAAACTAGAGCCAAAACAGTACCGGAATCTGCTACCGGCCTGAATGCCTCAGCACCCGTAGTCGGGTCAACAGGAAATCCAATTACAGCATCCGGTTTTAGAGCCATTATAGTTTCAACATCAGATTTTTGTTTGGCAGGGTCACCCTGTGCTGAAGAAACAGCTACCAGTTCCATTCCAAGATATTCGCTCGCTGCAGTTATACCGTCAATTATAGCCTGTGTATATTCTCCCTCAAGATGATACCACGATAAAGCAAGTTTAAAATTTCCCTCTCTTACTTTAGCAACTTCTTCAGAAGTAAGCCAAAGCTCTGAGTCCCAAACCGGTGTCTGGCCTGTTGGTCCTTTAAAAGCTTTATCATTTTCTGTCCTGAATTGTGCAATATCTTTTCTTGCTTCTAAGAACCAGGAGTCTGGTTCAGCAACCGCTGCTGCAGTGGTTTCAGCAACTGCGGTTTCTGCTGCAGTTGTCTCAGGAGCAGTTGTAACTTGAGCAGCCGTAGTTGCTGCTGCGGTAGTCTCGGTAGCAACTGTGGAGACTTTACAGCCAAAGCTAAAAAAAACCATAGAAATAGTTAGCGCCAATACAATTAGCACTAATGTCATTTTTTTCATTTCTTTTCCTTTCTTTTTTTGTTTTATTTCTAAAATCAATTATATTTTCACCTCCTTTGCCTTAATGTTCTTTATTTGAGCTGAATTATGTGCTCTTCCGCCCAAACTTCCTGAATATACTTGGAATCCCATAATCCATATTCTTTTACATGTTCCAATGCTGCCTGTTCAGTCTGAGTTGCAAATGCTTTTTT
>CAYNMO010000100.1:0-1194 GCA_964398155.1 uncultured Actinomycetota bacterium
TGCTGTGTATTTTGTCTTTAAATTGCAGCCTGATATCAGTGCTCCTGCCCCTGGTATGCGGACCTGTCCCCCATGGGTATGGCCTGCAAATACCATGTCAATTCCGTTCATTGCAAGGTTTACAAGGGCATAGCTGTCGGGAGTATGGACAAGAGCTATTTTCAATTTATTATCCTCTTTAAGCTCATGATATTTTTTACCTGAGGGGCTAAACTCCCGAGCGTACTCTTTGGTACGCAGAACTCCTTCGGTTTCGGCCAGATAATTGTTTTGAGCAGTTTTTATTTCATTTTTTGTTGGAATACTCTCTTCGATGCTGCCTGAATTAACTGGCTCTTGCGAGGTCCGGCTTAAGCGCGGGACATCAAGTATTTTTATGCAGCTGGGGTCCAAAAAAATACCTGAGAGTGATTTTTTTAAATCCATTTTATTTAATAATGGGTCGTCTATTCCAATAATATCAATTTCATTATATCCGGGAACGTCTTTAAGGATTACACTTTCATTTTGAAGAACATGAACGTCTATTGATTCTAGTTTCTTTCTTAAGGCCGCCCAGTCATTTTGTCTTGAATAAGATTCTTTCTTTTCGAACATATTTTTAATGAATTCCTGCGGCTTTTTATTGTAATAATCATGTGCTCCAAAAACTGCGTAAATGCCATATTTTGCCTTCAGTGGTTTTAATGTTTCAATAAGTTCATCCTGAAGATCGTTTTTTTCTACCATGTCTCCGGTTATAAAAATAAGATCATAAGTTTCAAATGAAAGTTTTTCGATAAACTTTTCAAGCTTTTTACCTTTAAAATCAGTTCTCAGGTGAAAATCTGAAAGATGAAGTATTTTAAGAGGGGCATTTGAGCCTGTGGCATTGGCTTCTTTAGCACTGCTGGCTGTATCTGAACTCTGCGTGATGCTGTCTGATTTAACATATATTCTGTTGTTAATAAGCTTGAAATTTGTTACTTCAAACCTGAAAGCATACCAGAATAGCAATGCTGAGCCCAAAAAGACAACTAGAACTATCCCTATAATTATTAAAGCTATCCCTATACTCATTTTTTTAATACTATTTCCTTTTTATGCTGGTTCTATATATTTCACAGTGTTTTGTCAATATTAACAGAATTATGCCTTCTGTTAAATATCACATTTGCAACAGGGCTTTTTTTATTATGTCGGTGGAACGCATAT
>CAYNMO010000100.1:1204-3595 GCA_964398155.1 uncultured Actinomycetota bacterium
TTAAGGGTACTTATAGTTTAACATAAATTTTGCGCCCCCTTTAACCTCGCTGTATTTAGATTGTTTATCAGAAATGACAAATAATATATTTTTATGATAAAATAAAAATAATTTCAGGTTTTTAAAAATGGAGTTGTCTATAATTTATGTAGTCTTTTTAATAAATTAACATATGCAAGATTATGATAAACAAACTTGATGTCAAGCTGCAGGAATTTAAAAAATTAAAATATAAAATAGATAAACAGAATAGTAATAATCTGGAAATTTTTACTACTCTGGCTTGGGAAAAAGCAAAGACTGCCGCTAAACTGCTTAAGGAAGATTTTGGTGTCAGTAAAGTAATCCTATATGGCTCTCTGGCTGCAGGTAATTTTAAAGAGGGGTCAGATATAGACCTTCTAATTGTTGGATTTAAAGGATCTTTTTGGAGCATGTATTCCCAATTAGAAGAAATAGTTTCTCCAATACAGGTAAGCTTGGTTTGCCAGGAAGATGCCTCTGGATCTCTTATCCTTGAAGCCTATGACAAAGGGGTTGAGCTGTGACAACCGAAGAATATTTATTGATAGAGGCAAGAATTAAAAAAGAAAAAGAAAAACTTGCGAGTTTGGAAAAAGAACTTCAGGGATACGGTTTATGGCCAAAGATTACTGCAACTATGATCGGAGGTTTTTCTATTGATGATTCCGCTTCTGTAAGAATTATTGGTTCTATTCTTCATGACTATTACTCCGCAGCGGAAAGCATATTTAAGGCTGTTTCAATTAATATAGATAAAAGCTCTCATCAGGGGGAACAGTGGCACAAAGAATTGCTCGAAAGAATGGCATTGGATGTTCCAGGTCTGCGTGTCTCAGTAATTTCTACTGAAACTGCACAAAAGCTTAATCAGTTTCGAAGCTTTAGACATGTTTTTCGAAATGTTTATGGTTTTGAGCTTTCATTTAAAAAAATCAAAGAACTTCTAGAATTACTTCCGGAAACTTCCGAATCCATGCAAAAGGATCTTGATAATTTTATTTATCAGATGCGAATTATCTATGATGTTAATAAATAATATATCAAATCATAAACCCCTTTTACGGAAATCTCATTCACATGCCCGACACTGTTTTGGATAAATCATGTCAAACTATGCGTCCCTATGGCATGATTATGACTTTAGGAGGCCGTTTACGGGTTTGGACTTAAAAGTATTGGATAATATCCAGTAGTAGCAAAGCGGGAAGGCTGGCATGATGTATCTTTCAACTGAGCCCTCAAACTGAGGGACAAAAATTATTGAAACAAAGGAAGTTAAAATTACCATTGCGCTAAACAGGAAGAAAACCATTCCACCGTTTGTAAAAGCTTTTTTTATGGTTACAAAAAACAGTATAAGTAAAATAACAAGAATCGGTCCGAAAAATGAGCCGAAGAAAGCTTTTGTGGAATCAAATGACGAGAAAAGAGTTTCTGTCAAAAATGCGCCTGATGCTCTCTTTATTCCGGCTGATATAATCTCCATATTAATACCTGACTCAAATGCTTTCTGCCATTCGCTTCCCGCAAACGGAAGGTGAAGCTTTAATTTAAGCAGATACCAGGGAAGATAAATAATTACCAGAAGCAGTATAGGTGAAAATATTTTCTTAAGAAAAAGTATGAGATGTATCAGTGGTGGATCCCCGTTTCTGATAAATTTGCCGTTTATGTTTTTCCACCAGTCGCTGTTTCTATCGCTGTAATATGAATCCCCTATACTCACAAGCACGCTTCTGAATTTACCCTTAAGAATTGATTTTTTAACCAGGCCATAAATATAAACAGCAATGCTTATTATCAAAAACAGTGCGCAGTAAAAAATACCTTCACTTCTTGTCAGCGCCAGAATTCCAAAAAAGATTGTGCCCAGATAAAGAGAGGAATATTTCCTGAGTTTGTCTATTTTTAAAGGTTCTGAACTTTTATTTTCATTTAAAGCTGAAGCGTCAGGTTTTGACTTGCCGTAAGCGTTTCTGTTTAAATTACTATTTAACTTTTCGTTAATGCTTAAATTTTCAAAACTGCCGTTTTTAAATACTGATTCAATATTGTCATGTATCTTAAAATCAAGCGTTATGTTATTTTGGCGCTCATAAATATACATCTTCACCTTTTCGATAATATTTTTTTTCTTGTCGGCGCAGGCATTTATTTCAACTATTTCATTTGATATGAAGCCTGAGAAAAAATACACAGCAATAAAAAGAATTACTGAAAAAAGCATGTTTGAATATTCAATATATCCATGGTCAACAATTACAGGTATTGCCCCAAAAACAAAGGCGAGTATGAGTGACAATGTCTCGCTGCATTTTTTCCGGAAAAAATTAAATATAAGGAAAACACCTGAAGAGTAAAATATCG
>CAYNMO010000100.1:3605-8516 GCA_964398155.1 uncultured Actinomycetota bacterium
GACTTTATGAAGAAAGAGCTGTAAGTATTCAAATTCCGAAAAAAATTAAATACAAGGAGAACGCCTGAAGTGTAAAATATCGGAAATATTATCTTGACGAGATTTTCATCAATTCTGCCTATCCATAAATAAATCCAGGTTTCAATTAAGGACAGGAATGGTGGATAAGAAAGAGCAGAAAATGAATAATCATGCTTTAGATAAAAATCAGCCATTGTGCTGTCAATAAAAAATGCCTTTGCCTTAAGGCTCCAGCACGAAATTGCATCCCAGAACCTGATCGGAAACAAAAGTGCAAAAAAAACAACTACCAGTATGTTTATAATAATTAAAATAATGAATACCGGATTTAATCCTGCTGCTATTTTCTCTTTATATTTTAGTTTTTTCTTAAAAGCCACCTGATTTGGTGGTGCGTATTCTTCATTTAGAGTAAGCTGCTCATAAATTTTCTCTCTTTCCCCTTTTGGTTTTCTCCTGCCTAAAAACTTTACATTCTCTATGTTTGAGTTTCCAAATCCCAAAACAGATGAAAGTCTTATTCTGCGCCTTATGATTATAATGACTGAGTAAATAAAAAACAGTGAGCTAAAAATAACTACCTGCAGAAAACTGTATTTTTTACCGATAAGGGAAACCAGAAGAAGGTATAGCCCTGAAATGAGGGCTCCAATATAAAAACTGATAATAAAAAGCAGGATCCTGCCATAAATTAACCTGTATCTTTGATATGCTTCAAACTCGCTTGCTGCATTTCTTGATTTAACAAGAAGAATATAGGCAAAGGGGTATCCGATAAAGAAAAGTGAGGCAAGAGCAGGTATTAATCTTAAAATGTTTAAAATCATTTAAGCTGCCTTCGTATTTATGTTTTTGCCTGTTTTGAAACGATAAATCTTTTCTTCCGATTCAGTTTTGTAATTCATTTTTTTATAAAATAAATTGCTATTGAATATTTGATATTTTTGATTTATCATTATATATTAATGTTAATATTATTTTTAATATTAACATTAATATTACATTAATTAAGGATAATTTGCAAAAGATATTAGGAAAATCGGAGAAATATTTTGGATAAAGACAGGACTAATGTACTGCTTGACAAAGACATGATGATCTCCCTTAAAAATATGGCAAGACTTGAAAACAAGTCTGTAACAATGATAGTCAGGGATGCAATAACTGATTATTTATCAAAAAATATTTAAAAAAAAGAGTTTGGAATAATTGGTATAGGTGAAAGCAGGTTCGGAAGCCCCTCCTCTGCCGGAAAGAAAATTATTAAGGTTAAAAAAGCGGACTGACAATAAAAGCAATTTTTAACAATCCAAGGGTCTGGAGGATTTAAACTGATAGTACTGGCGGACAAAAGTTTTCTAATTGCAGCGGTTGATAAAAAAGATAAAAATCATAAAAAGGCTGCTGCCTATTTAAATAAAAATACCAGACAGACTTATGTAATCCCCTTTTCGGTAATTCCTGAAGTCTGTGATTTTATTAATTTAAACATTTCCAAAGAAGTCGAATTACTGTTTTTGAAAGAAGTGGTTAAAAATTTTCACATTGAGCTTATTGAAAACAACGATATTGAAAGAGCGACAGAAATTTTTGAAAGATACTCCGGCCTTGATATTAATTTTTCCGATTCAGTTTTTACTGCAATATCGGAAAGGCTTAAGACTAATAATATCCTGACATTTGACACCGGAAATTACGAAAAAATGATGCCGCTTGGTTTTAAAAAATTTAATATTTTGTTATAAAAAAAATTTTAATTAAAAATGATATTTTAACAATACGGTGATTAAAAATGATATATATAGCGGGTGGGACATCTTTTTTAGGCAAAAAAGTTGTAAAAAATTTAGCAGAAACGGGGGCTGAAGTCAGGTGCCTTTTTAGAAGCGAAGCTGCCAGATCAAAATTAATTATTCTCGGCAATGATCTTAAAAAACATCTTGATTTAGCCGGTGGCAACCTTAACAGCGTTGATTCCATTGCCAGCAGCCTGAAGGGTGCGCAAAGTGCAATTTATATGGTGAGACTTGAATATGTTGATTTTGTCAAAAACTTCCTTGACGCTGCCATAAAATGCGATCTGAAGCAGGTAATATTTGTCAGCTCCACAACAACAATGCTGCCAACTGAAAATAAGTTTAAGACGTTAAAGCTTGAGGCAGAGGAACTTATTAAAAAATCGGGCTTAAATTACACAATTTTAAGACCGACAATGATTTATGGGGGCAAAGAAGACAATAATTTTTACAAAATGTTAAATTTCATAAAAAAGAAAGGTTTTTTTGTCATTTTTGGAAGCGGGAAGAACCTTATTCAGCCGGTTCATGCTGATGATGTTGCTGAGGCTATATTAAAAGTTTTCGATAATCCTGCAGCCTCGCGCAAGACTTATGTCATATGCGGCAGGGATGCTCTTCAATATAATGAAATGCTTCAAACTGTAAGAAAGGCACTTGGAAGAAATTTCAGAATAATAAGGCTTCCTATTGGTGCTTCAAAATTTGCAGTAAACGTCTATAAGTCAATAGTTAGAAAATCTGATTTTAATTCTGATCAGATCGAGAGAATGAAAATTGACAAGGCTTACCCTTATGAAGAAGCATGCAGGGATTTCGGTTTTGCACCAATGTCTTTTAAGGAAGGAATCGAAAAAGAAATTAAAGAAAGCGGTTTTTAAAATATGGTTTATTTTAACAATATTAAGGGTAATAAAGGTGTTAATAGCAGAAAATTAGCTTATAGCGAGAGGAAAAGTCTTCTTTTAAGAGAAATAGTAGTCCTCCTTGTTTTTGCTGTTTTAATATCAGTATCCATTCTGTTTTTATTTCCTGTAGCAAGCGAAAGTTTGTTTTTAATAAAAAAAAAAAAAAAAAGTAATTTGTCAGTCTTTTTCTCTGGCGGAAATAATCTGACATATTTTGGCAGATCAGATATTAAAACTATAATTAGCAGCGAAAATGGAAGTTTTTCAAACATCGAAAAAATAACCGCTGGCAAAAATTATCTTGAAATATTCCCCTCTTCAAATATTTCAACAACTGCCGGAAACTATTTAAAAATAAGACTGAATGCCAAAAACAATGAGAGCAGCGATTTTCCAGCCGGGAGCATAAATATAAAGTGGAAATATGAAGGCCAGTCTGATTATGACCCGCTAAACCAGGAAAATATGCGAATATTTATTGATGGATTTACACATAATTATATGGCGGCAGTTGGTGAAAATAAAAACTGGAAGACTGGTGCAAAAATAACATCAGTAATCGTAGGAGTCCCTGATGTTGAGGGAGTTACTATCAAAGTCAGTGAAATAAGCCTTAACAAAAGAGTGATTTTCCCACTGGACAGTTTCATTAATAAATTTTTCAAAGAAAATTTTTCTTTCAGGGAAATAAACAGATATCTGACCCCCGCATATATCGGTCTTCTGGTTATTCTTGCCATGGTTTATTTATTAAAGCTTGTCAGTAAAAGAGTCATGACAGGAAAAATAATGTTTAGTGTATCAGTAATTATTTTGCTTGTTTTCTCAATTTATTTCTTTAAAAATGAAATTCTAACCGTAAAGAGCTACTACGATTCCTACAAAAAAAATATTAGCCAGCAGGATCTTAAAAATACTTACCTTGGATTCTACGATTTTGAAAAATTCATTGGCTGGGCTGCCGGTAAAATTCCGGAAAACGAAAATATAATGGTCCTTGTTAGAGGGGAACAGGTTTATATTGAATCCGAGCTTGCCTACAATCTTTATCCAAGGGACATAAAATTTATAAATATAAGTCAGAGCTCACAGGAAAAAACAGTGGATGAAATTTCAGGGATAAATCTGGAGGCGGCAAGTGAGGGCAGGAATTACAAATACCTTATGGCGCTCTCCTGGGAAGATATAAAAGCTGGCGAAATCTTAAAACTTCAATACAGTTACAGACCAGACGCCGGCCTTATTTTTGCCATAAAATAAAAATATAAAAGCGTGCCAAGATCAAATCGTCATCAAGTCAGAAAACTTTGCTGGTCAAGCAATCTACTACTATGAATAACCCTCAATATAATTACACTCGTTCCATTAATTCTGAAAATGGTTCTATATTTTCCATAAATTATATGGCGATATTTTTCACCTAACTGCCCCGCTTCAGGAATAATCTCGCAACGCAAAGGAAAATTTTCTAATGTATCTATTTGATGAGCTATTTCACCCACCCATTTGGTTGCCGCTAACTTACTGTCTCTTGATATATATTCGAAAACCTGGCGTATGTCAGATTCAGCTGTTCCTGTAATTTGGACACTATAGCTTTTCACTAAGTTTAAGCTCTTCTAAAAAATCACGGGCAGACCGGATATTTCCATTTTTTACGTTTTCTTCTGCTTCGTTTAATAAAATACCAAGGTTTAATGCTTTCAATTTTTTTTCAAAAACATCTATATCAATTAAAACGGCGTTTGGCTTACCATTTACAGTGATAAAGACAGGTCGGCCTGTATAACGTATCTGTTTAAAGATTTCACTTGTTTTTTTCTTTAAGTCAGATACTGATTTAAAATCTTCTACAATACTGGCAGTCATTCTATCTAATATCCTTTCTAATACTATATTTAATATTATTTATGATATCATTATGAACTTTAAAAGTTAAAGAGTATATAAATATTTACAATAGAATATCTTTATTTGATCTATTTATACTTGCTGCTGTTAAAAATTAAATTATTTTATGTTAAAATTTGCTGATAGAAAACAAGTGGACCAATGGGATATATATGGCAGACAAACTAGAAGATAATGGTTCCAAAATGGCGGCCCGAGACATTCCTGATTCTTTGCCATCCAGGGTATATAAATATGCGGTATATGCGGCAAGCTTTTTAATTTCCTTCATTATT
>CAYNMO010000101.1:0-765 GCA_964398155.1 uncultured Actinomycetota bacterium
CTGTTTCAAAAAGGATATCGATATCCAAAGACTCTTTTTTTGAGAGAAATTTCTTTCGTGGCTTGGGGAAATCCGCTACCATAATGCTTTCACCCTCATGCGGGATGGTCTGCCACACAGCTTCAGTTAAAAATGGCATTATGGGATGAAGTATTCTAAGGTAATTTTCAAGTACATAATGCAGGACAACTGCCGCTGTTTTTTTATCCTGGATATCTTCTCCGTAAATCCTGTTTTTTGAGACTTCAATATACCAGTCACAAAACTCACTCCAGAAAAAATTGTATACAAGCCTGGCAGCAAATGCAAAATTAAACTTCTCTATATATTTTTCAAAACCTTTAATGGTTGTACTTAATTTTTCAAGTATCCACTTGTCCCAGATATTAAGTTTAAGATCATTTATGTCTGTTTTTTTAATATCTTCTTCAAAACCAGTTATGCCAGTAATTACAAATTTGGAAGCATTCCATATCTTGTTGGCAAAATTTCTAGAGCCCTCTATCTTTTCCTCACCAAGAAGAAGGTTTCTTCCGGGAGTAGTAAGAGATGCCAGAGTAAATCTTAAAACATCGCATCCGTATTTATCAATTAACTCAACAGGGTCAACTACATTGCCTTTTGACTTGCTCATTTTCTGTCCTTTTGAATCATTTACAAGAGGATTAATAAATACCTCATGAAATGGCACGGACTTCATAAAATAAAGGCTCGTCATTATCATCCTTGCGACCCAGAAAAAAATAATATCATGTCCTGTGACAA